>JAVBJR010000489.1:0-2920 GCA_031546965.1 Dysgonomonas sp. | reverse complement strand
ATTTTGGAAATTTTGACATTTTTTGGAATTTTTGGAATATTTTGGAAATTTTGACATTTTTTGGAATTTATAAAACCATAGACTATAGTCTAAGCCATTTTTTGGAATTTTTGGAAATTTTGACATTTTTTGGAAATTTTGGAATTTTTAGGAATCTTTGGAATATTTTGGAAATTTTGACATTATTTGGAAATTTTGAAATATTTTGGAAATTTTAGAAATTTTGTAAAATTTTAGAAATTTTGAATTTTTTGGAAGTATTCTAACCATATAGACTAGCATTTTTAGGATATTTTGTCATTTTTTGGGAATTTTGGAATTTTTTTGGAATTATTGAGAAAATTTTTAAAACCACTGTACAAGAGTCCGACAGCCCGAGAGCCCGATAGCCCGAGAGCCCGATAGCCCGAGAGCCCGAGAGCCCGAGAGCCCGATAGCCCGAGAGACTGAGAGCCCGCGAGCACGAGAGCCCGAGAGCCCGAGAGCCCGAGAGCCCGAGAGCCCGAGAGCCCGAGAGCCCGCGAGCACGAGAGCCTGATAGCCCCAGAGCCCGAGAGTACAAGAGCCCGAGAGCCCGATAGCCCAAGAGTACGAGAGCCCGAGAGCACGAGAGCCCGAGAGCCCGATAGCCCGAGAGCCCGAGAGCCCGCGAGCATGAGAGCCCGATAGCCCGATAGCCCGAGAGCCCGCGAGCACGAGAGCCCGATAGCCCGATAGCCCGAGAGTACGAGAGCCCGAGAGCCCGAGAGCCCGAGAGCCCGAGAGCCCGAGAGCCCGATAGCCCGATAGCCCGATAGCCCGAGAGTACGAGAGCCCGAGAGCCCGAGAGCACGAGAGCCCGAGAGCCCGATAGCCCGAGAGCACGGCAGCCCAGAGCACGACAGCCCGTGAGCCCGAATCATTTTTAAAATTTCCAAACAAGCCGTGGAAAAAACTAAGTTTTTTGGGTACCAAGTTTATTAAAAACATGAGTCCATCGTGACCATTGGGCCCTTTGGTTTTGAGCGTGACCATTGGGCCCTTTGGTCTCCATCGTGACCATTGGGCCCTTTGGCCTTCATCGTGACCATTGGGCCCTTTGGTCTTCCTCGTGACCATTGGGCCCTTTGGTCTCCATCGTGACCATCGTGACCAGTGGGCCCTTTGGTCTCCATCGTGCCATTGGGCCCTTTGGTTTCCATCGTGACTATTGGGCCCTTTGGTTTCCACTGTGACCATTGGGCCCTTTGGTTTCCATAGTGACCATTAGGCCCTTCAGTTTCCATCGTGACCATTGGGCCCTTTGGTTTCCATACCCATCGTGACCATTGCAATGGGCCTTATATAAACTTACATTAGTAAAAAAATAATCTAAATAAATAAATGCTTGCTAACAAACAAACACACACCATTGGCAGAAGCGTCGTTGTTTATAAATCCCAATATGATGAACTGTAAAACGATATAAAAATTCCAAAACAAAATATGTTCAACCCAGATCAGATCTGATATCGGATTTAGATAGAGCAACCCAAGTTCAGTCCTTAAAAAGGACGTAAATTGCAATTTCCACTTCCTAAATTCAGTATTTCAGGAGTTTATTGCTTTATCAATATATACGACAGTGTCTGTTGATGCGTCGTCCATTGGCAGAAGCGTCGTTGTTGAAAAATACCTAATGGCGGTCTACAGTCGTGGTTTTAGAAAGAAAATGTGCGAAATATTTTGAAATATGAGCATGGACGGGGAACCGTCGGTCTTGTCGAAACGTCAAATGAAGAGGAAGGCAAAGCACGAAGTTTGGGTTAAGAATAAACACGAACGAAGGTTTCTTTTAAATTGAATAACATTTACGCGTGATCGCGAAATACAAATAATATATTTCAATAACTGCCCTGTATTTTACGTTTATATATGCAGAATAAAGGAAAAGGAAAAACGCAAAGCACGGAAACTTGATGCTGCACAGAGGGGGGAAATTTCCAACACCATCCCGAGAAAAACACTTAAAAACACGACAATGGAGAATTCCAGCTGTAAAATTAGTGTTGCTGTAGATTTATCTTTCGACAACCTCATGTCTGAAAAGGTATAACAATTGTTGTATATATCCGTGAAAATATATAACGCCTTTAAATTAATTTCACAAGGATAATAAATAACATATATTTGCATTTTAGGATATATGTAAAGTTAGCAAGCAAATACAACGATGTTATTCTCTTAACAGGAGATCAACATCACCTTTGCAGGTATATATGTTACAGTAAATATGAAAAACCGTAATTTTGCAAAATTACTAGTAAGTTTGACATAAGCCTATTTTACGACGCGAGCCGTTATACGTTAGCGCGTTAAAAAACCTAACCTAAACTAATTAACTAAACTAACACAGTCCCGCACACATGTAAAAAAATTGTGGGAGAAAAGCGGTATTTACGTAATTCATTGTTTTAACATCGATTTGTCATACTTACTGTTTCAGTAATTTTGCAAAATTACGGTTTTTCATATTTACTGTGACATATGTTGTATACGGTATATACTGTCTTTTGATAAAATTACATCATGACTAACTAAATATGCCTATATTTGTAGTTCTACCTGACAAGTTTCAATAATAAAGTTAAGCAACGACTAGAGTCTGTTCAAGGATGTATGAATTGGGATGTAAGCTATATTGTATATACAGTAGAACCTCTCTAATTGCATTCTGCCTTAATGCATACCTCTCTATATGCATGAAATTTAGTGTTTCCCGACCCCGTACTATGGTGATATTAGCATACCTCTCTTCTTGCATTGCATACCCATTTTGGGACCATATTGTAGCATACTTTTTGGAAATCTAAGCCTTTCCTTGGAACAAAATGAGCAATGTCTCTTAGTGCAAACTGCTGGAAACATGTTAAGATTCCTCCACATATGGCTACTGAATCAG
>JAVBJR010000050.1:0-3812 GCA_031546965.1 Dysgonomonas sp. | reverse complement strand
TGTCTCAAACCATATAATGACATCTTTAGCTTATAGAAGACCACATCCTCATGCTTATCTTCATATCCCTGGGGACATCTGATGTAAACAAGCTCTTCCAAATCAGCATTTCTATATGCATTGGTGAAGTCGCAATGATGGACTTCCCATCCTTTCACAGCTGCCGTGGCCAACAAAATCTTTATTGTACTCAATCCTGCTACGGGAGCATTATTTTGTTCATCTTCTTTTTTTCTCTGAGCACATCCCTGGGCAACCAAACGAGCTTTGTAAACTTTCTAAATTCTTTCCTTTAGGATCCATCGTCACTTTTAGCACCCATTTGGTTCCAATGGCTATCTCGCCTTTAGGTAGCTCTTTCACTATCTCCCACGAATCCATTGCTTGCAATGTATGTATTGTATTCTTTCTGTATGGCGTCCATCCAAGTTTTGGAATCTTGTCCTTCAAGTGCTTCTCTATAGGTGGGTGTGTTGCTAACTTCCACAACATCAGCAAACCTGGTAGGAGGTTTAATTCCTTCTCGTGGTCTGAGACACCTAACCTCTCTCGCTTGCACTGTTCGCTCCACTTGAGTTGGCTCTGAGCAAAGATCTTTCTCATCCAATATGTACTCATCGATTGATTCTTCTGGCACATCGCGCATTTTCTCTTCCTTGTCCATGAAGTACATCTTGGTCTCGTCAAATTTTACATCTCTGGTAATCACGACAATTCTCGTATCGCCGTTGTAGATCTTGTATGCTTTTTGATTCGATGCATATCCCACAATCGCTCCACGCCAAGCTCTACTCTGCAACTTGTCTCGCGTTTCTTTTGGAACATGAACATAGGCTACACATCCGAATGGTCTCAAGTGTTCTACAGAAGGCTTATATCCTCTCCATAATCCTTGAGGAACATTTCCTTCGAGGGCTCTTGTTGGACATCGATTTCTTATATAGCATGCCATGGTTATCGCTTCTCCCCATGCAGACTTCGGAGCTTTCGCTGCACTCATCATTGACCGCATCATATCGAGTAAAGTTCTATTAAACCTTTCTGCTACACCGTTTTCTTGAGGTGTTCTCGAGTTGGTTCTCACATTACGTATGCCATCAGCTACCCAGCTCTGCTGTAGTTGTGTTGACAGGTATTCACCTTCGTTATCATATCGTACCTCTTTGACCAATTTTCCTGTACCACGTTCGACTTGGATCTTCCACTCATCAAAGATCCGGGCAACATCAGATTTCTGTTTTAAGAGGAAGACAAATGCTTTCCTTGTCGCATCATCAATTACCGTCAAAACATATCTGTTTCCACCCCATGAAGCAACTGGCATTGGTCCACACAAATCGGTATGGACCAACGAGAGGAGTTCCGTTTCTCTTCTCTTGGTACTTTTCGGAATTGGTTGCCTTGTAGATTTTCCTTTTTCACAATCTTCGCATATCTGTGCATCTTTCGGAATAACATCCCCTTCTAAGCCTCTAACCAATTGTTCAGTTTTTAGCTTCTCTAGTCCTCCTCGTCCAAGATGCCCTAGCCTTTGATGCCAAATGTCACTTCCTTGCTTGTTCACAGCTTGGGCCTGAGGTTGTTGGACACATTCCATACCTTCTATTACGAAAAGGTTATTCAGCTTCTTTGCACAAAACAGCTGCTTTCCATTCCGCGTTACTTCGCAAAAGCCCTGAGGAACAATGTTAGTTGTGACACCCTTTTCAGACATCTTGCCAGCTGATACTAGGTTTATCCTCAATTCTATTACATGTAGAACTTGTTGGAATATCATCCTAATTCCCTGCCAACTCACTAACACGTCACCCACTCCTTCGATGTTGCAAACACTCTTATCTGCTAATCGCACGTCCTGTCCTGAGACCGGTTCATAATTCATGAAGCCTTCAGTTGTTGTACACATGTGATCAGTGGCTCCGCAGTCCACAATCCATTGCTCCCCCAAATCGCACGCATTGACTTAAGTTACCATAACTCAGGTAATGTGGAGTAATTCAACTTCATTCAGCTTCGCTCCTGGCTTGGTCACTTTATCTTTACGAGGGCCTTTACTGTCGTCCTGTTTCCTCACATCAGGTTTCGGACAATCAGCAGCAAAGTGTCCCTTGTCTTGGCAGTTGAAACAGCGTACCCAAGACTTCTTTGACTTGCTTGTGCGATCCCAGTTAACTCTCTTTTTAACATACATCGCTTCTTCGACCTTCACATTACCATTGCCGTTGATTCTTGCTTCATCCACAACATGGTGCTGTCTTCTTGCCTCGCCTACTATCAAAGTATCGATCCTTTGCGAGTTGTATTCTCCATCAGGGAGTGCTTCGGTCATTGTTACCACACCACTAAACCTTTCTGGTAATCCTGCCAAGAGTATGGTGGTAACCGTCTCATCGGTTGCCTTTTGATTCCCAGCCTCCTCAGCCTCGATGACCAGTTGGCGAACTCTATTGACATAGTCTTGCATGTCTTCACCTTCATTAGGTCTTGCGGTTGGCAGTGCCCTGTAAGTCTGCAGACGTCTCAGCCGTGTCTTTGGTACGAAGGCATCTCTCAATTTTTGCCAGATGACTCTCGGGTCAGTACAACCATAAACAATGCTTTGCAGGCTCTCCTCAATTGAAAGGACAATTATTCTGGCTGCCTTCTTATATCTATCGTAATAAGACTTGTGCAAGACAGCATTTTCAATAGGTGGTTCTGCCTTTCTCCTCTGCACAATATCCCACGCGTCGCACTCTTCCAATAACAACTGCATTGGAAAACACCAGCTTTTGTAGTTGGTTCGATTAAGGCGCGTTACACCAAGTGGTCTCCGTCTATCCATGTCGTCCATCTTGGCTATACCTCGTGTACACTCGTTGCGTCTCAAAACAAGATATTGGGAAAAGAAAGTTAGCAATTGGCAATCAATGAGCTGTATGCGCCTCTTGCGCCTTAGAAACAGCGCCCTCTAGCGTTGAATCCGGAAACTGCGCCTCGTGCGCTCCAAATGCGCCTATGCGCGTCGCGTTGCGATGTCTTCAAGCGCCCTCTCTCCGTCAGTATAGCAACTAGCGCCTCTTGCGCTTCACCACTGCGACGAGACAAGCAGCGCCACCCAGCGACCGACAACTGAACTACTCGAAAATCCAAGATGGCGCCTCGTGCGCTCCAACTGCGCCTCCGCGCGTCGTGTCGCGATGTTTTCGCAAGTTGTACACTTCCTCGACTCAATAGTAAGTAGAAAAACGATTTTACTCACTTGTTTGATGCTTTTTGTGATATTTCAACCCAATCGACAACGATCGACACTCAAAATCAATCGATGGTTGAAACTCAGCAATCCACAGTCGAAAATCCGTTGCCTGAAGCGCCTTTACTTTCGAACGAAAATCGCACTTCACTCGTGGCAATCGACGTAGTTGAGATCGTAAATCGTTGCAAACTCGAAGCAAACTTCCTTCACAACCAGGACAGGGCAGAAACCACGCTCTGCTACCACTTTGTAAGTTCGAATTGTTTATTTTCTCTTTGTTTACAAAAACGTCGCATAAAACAATCTTGTAAAACTCGTCTGCTTCTCTCTTCTCAGCAGCCACACCCTCAGGTCAGCCAGTCTCAGCTGTGAAGCCACGTCAGCAGTTGGAAAACCAACTCCAGGCCCATGGATGGTTTGCTCTCTGTCCAACGTTGATCAGATAAGTGTCAGGAAAAACTTTGTTACCTATAAGAATCAAGGATGTGATTCTTTAGCACTTGTATTCTGTTACAGGGATGTGCAAGCAGAAAACAGGAGAACTCCTCAGTGCAGCTACTTACTAGCAAGTGCTAAA
>JAVBJR010000833.1:0-56105 GCA_031546965.1 Dysgonomonas sp. | reverse complement strand
TTCTTGTGCTACACACAACCCATTCTCACTCACCCAAGCATTGAGGATATATAAGCCATCGTTCCCGCGTGTGGTAGGTGAAACTCCTCTGAGTTTTTTCCCATCTATAGCTATTTGTTTTTCTGCCAATGTATCCAATATGTCTTTACCATGAGATGATAAGCAACTTTGGAGTGAATGGCTATCAATAAGTTGAAAAACTCTTGAAAATGTATCATGAGACGGGGTTCCATTGGGTAAGATTAGCAAATCATCTAGTATTTGACCTCGTTCTTTGCTGAAAATCACCATATCCTGATAGTCACAACCGCCTGTTAAATAAGTACAAATAGCGATCAATAGAATATCGGAGAGTAAAATGGGAACAACGACCCTCAACTCGAGGATCTGTGACTTGTCTAAAATAATGAGAGATATCTTGGTTCATAAACCCAAAGATAATCCATTATCTATAAACAAAATTTTGATGCGTTGCCCTATTTTAGCTCAATATAACAACTATCTAAAATATTTTTGTTTATATTTGTTAGGTTGTGATGATACGAGAAAATAAAAAACAGTTAATAATATTTCTTGCATGAAAGATTTTTTTAAAAGTGTATTGGCTTCAATAGTGGGCATACTCATCGGCAGTTTTATTATAGGCGCTATTGCAGCATTGTTGTTTTTGGGCATTGTCGGAATATTAATAAGCAGTAGCAGCTCCTCCGAAACCTTTGTCTTGAAAAACAATTCGGTTTTGGCAATTCGTCTGACAGGAATGATGAAAGACAGGGTTATAGAGAATCCCTTAATGGAAATTCTTGATTATGGCAATGTCAAAGAAATGTCTTTAACTGATATCGTATCAGCCATAAAAAAGGCAAAAGACAACAATGATATCAAGGGTATATATATCAATTCGGGCTATTTTATGGCTTCGACTGCCTCGCTCACCGAGATCAGAAACCAATTGCTGGACTTTAAAAAAAGTGGTAAATTTATTATAGCTTATGCCGACGATTATACGCAAGGCGGTTACTTTTTGTCTACTGTTGCCGATAAGGTAATAATGAATCCACAAGGATCGCTCAATTTACAGGGGCTGTCGGCTAGTCCCACTTTTTATAAAGGCTTGCTCGATAAAGTAGGTGTAGAGATGCAGATATTTAAAGTGGGAACTTATAAGTCTGCCGTAGAGCCTTTTATGCTAGATAAGATGAGCGATGCCAATAGAGAGCAAGTAGGATCTTACATCAATGATATTTGGTTGACCGTGTTAGGCAATATTTCTCTAGCTAGAGAAATTCCTGTTGAAAGACTCAATCAATTGACAGATACACTTCCCACATTTCAAGGGGGAGATTTTAATGTACAAAACCATCTGATAGATACATTGATGTACGAATCGGAGGTCAGACAGTATCTAAAGACCTTAGTAGGAATAGATAAGTCGGACAAACTAAATACTGCATCGGTCGAAGATATGACAACGGTTCTCGATTCACAAAAATCGAAAGCATCCGATCAAGTTGCGATATTGTATGCCGAAGGATCTATCGTAAGCGGAAACGAAGCTACCGATATCAATGATAAGTATCTCATAAAAGAAATTGAGAAATTACAAGAAAACGATGATATAAAAGCAGTTGTTTTCAGAGTCAATTCTCCCGGAGGAAGCGCCTACGCATCCGAACAAATATGGAAGGCTATCGAAAATCTTAAGGCTGTGAAGCCCGTAGTAGTTTCGATGGGCGATTATGCTGCATCAGGGGGATACTATATAGCAAGTGGTGCTACTAAAATATTTGCTCAACCTACTACACTTACAGGATCGATAGGAATATTCGGTATGTTTCCGAATGTGCAGGGATTGACCAATAAGGTAGGTTTGACTTTTGATAATGTGAAAACAAATAAGTTTTCGGATTATGGAGATATCACCCGTCCGATGACCGATCAGGAGAAAGCAATTCTTCAACAGTATATCGAAAGAGGTTACAAACTGTTCTTGAAACGCTGTTCCGAAGGACGAAAAATTTCTCTTGAAACCCTCGAAGGAATAGCCGAAGGTAGAGTGTGGACAGGAAAGCAAGCTCTTAATATAGGGCTCGTAGATGCTATCGGAGGTATTGATGATGCGATTAAAGAGGCGGCTACTTTGGCTAGCTTATCCGATTATTCGGTGCGTGATTATCCTAAATTGCCAAGTCCGTTTGAAGCTTTCTTCAAAACTCAGAGCGAGGATATTGCAACCCGTGCCGTAAAAGAGTATTTGGGTGCCGATTTTACCTTATTGAAAATGGTAAAAGACATCAAAGATATGAAAGAACAAGATTTCATACAGGCACGTATGCCTTACGATTTACAGTTGAAATGAAGATAGGTTGACAAGTTTAACGAGTATACAAGTAAACTAGTCTTGTAAACAAGTAAACTAGTCTACTCGTAAACTCTCAAATAATGCCCCATAATACCCTACATATCAAAAAGTGGTTGCTACCTCTGTCGTGGTTGTATGGGTTTGTGGTGCTTATTCGGAACAAGCTTTTCGACTGGAGTGTACTCAAACAAAAGAGTTACGATATACCTGTCATTTGTGTAGGTAATATCACCGTTGGAGGTACAGGAAAAACTCCTCATATCGAATATTTAATAGAGCTTTTACAATCTAACTATCATGTGGCAGTACTCAGCAGGGGGTATAAGCGAAAGAGCAAGGGATTTGTACTGGCAGACAAAAATTCGACAGTCTACATGATAGGGGATGAACCCTATCAAATAAAAGCAAAGTTTCCCAATATATTGGTTGCAGTAGATAGCAAACGACAGCGGGGTATCGAAAAGTTGTTGGCTTTGCCCGATAATGAGAAGCCTGATGTTATTTTGTTAGACGATGCTTTTCAGCACAGATATGTAAAGCCTTCATTCACCATACTGTTGACTGATCATAACCGCTTGATGACCCGTGACAAGTTACTGCCGGCAGGTCGCCTGCGAGAGCCGGTGTATTATGCCGAAAAAGCAAATGTGATCATCGTAACTAAATGTCCCGAAAATATAACTCCGCTCGATTTGAGGTTGTTAACTAAAGATATTAAGGCATATCCCTATCAGTGCTTATTTTACACCTCTTTCATGTATGGGGCGTTGACACCTGTTTTCGGGAAAAATGAGGGGGAACTTTCCTTAAAAAAATTACAAAATAAAAATATTCTGATTGTAGCAGGCATTGCAAATCCGCATCCTTTTTTCAAAAAAATAAAGAGGTCTGTAAAGCATGCAGAGACGATGAAATATCCCGATCATTATCAATTTACATCAAAGGATATTTCGGAGATGAAATCGCGTCTTGCTGCTAAGGGAGACAAAGAGAAGGTTATTATTGTGACCGAAAAAGATGCTGTACGTTTCAGAGCAATGAATAATGTGGATGAAGATATTAAATCGATCCTTTATTATCTGCCTATTCACGTAAGCTTTGTAAATGAAGAAGATAAAGAACTATTTAATCATAAAATTGTAGATCATGTTAGAGAAAATTCGTGAAACCGCCGATTATATCAAAAGTAAAGTCGGTAATATTCCTCAATCGGCTATCATTTTGGGTACAGGCTTAGGGGAACTGGCTAACGCTATTACCGATAAGAGAGAAATACCTTATACCGAGATACCTAACTTTCCGGTGTCGACAGTAGAAGGACATAGCGGAAAACTTATTTTCGGAAAATTGGGTGATAATGAAGTGATTGCCATGCAAGGACGTTTTCATTATTACGAAGGCTATACAATGAAGGAAGTAACATTCCCGGTACGTGTATTTCAAGCATTGAATGTAAAATATTTGTTTGTATCGAATGCTGCCGGAGGAATGAACGGAAGTTTCGATATTGCAGATATTATGTTGATTGACGATCATATCAACCTGTTTCCTGAACATCCGTTACATGGGAAAAATTTCAATGAATTGGGAACCCGTTTTCCCGATATGAGTAATGCTTACGACAAAGATTTGCGCCGTTTGGCAATGGAAATTGCTCACGAGAACAATATAAAACTGCAACACGGTGTATATGTGGGTACTCAAGGACCTACCTTTGAAACTCCTGCCGAATACAATTATTTCCGTATTATAGGGGGCGATGCTGTAGGGATGTCTACCGTTCCCGAAGTAATTGTAGCCAATCATGCTAAAATGAGAGTGCTTGCCTTTTCTATTATTACCGATTTGGGAGTTATAGGTAAAATTGTAGAAGTAACTCACGAAGAGGTACAGGAAGCAGCCAAAATAGCTCAGCCTAAAATGGCTTTTATTATTCAAGAAGTTATCAAAAGATTGAAATAAATAATTAGTTACAAGTTACGTGAGACAAATAGGCTAGGAAGAAAATGCCTGTTTACTTTTAATGTAACTCGTAACTCGTTTAAAATGTCACAACGTACCGAAATAGCCTCATTAGGAGAGTTTGGTTTAATCAAACATCTCACCGAAAATATAAAATTGCAACATCCAAGCTCTGTTTTAGGGGTGGGAGATGATGCGGCGATTCTTTCGTATTCAGATAATAAAACCCAAAAAGTGTTGGTAACAACCGACCTTTTGCTCGAAGGAATACATTTCGATTTGATGTATGTTCCTTTAAAGCACTTGGGTTTTAAAGCTGCAGTAGTCAACTTTTCGGACATCTATGCGATGAACGGTCAGCCTAAACAAATAACCATATCGTTAGGCATTTCTAAACGTTTTTCGGTGGAAGATCTCGAGGATTTTTATGCCGGATTACAATTGGCTTGCGAGCAATATGGTGTAGATATTGTAGGGGGTGATACTTCGGCATCACTTACCGGATTGTGTATCTCTATTACTTGTATTGGAGAAGGCATTGAGGGTAAGATTGTAACCCGTTCGGGAGCAAAAGAAACTGACCTTATCTGTGTTTCGGGCGATTTAGGAGCAGCCTACATGGGACTTCAACTCTTGGAAAGAGAAAAAGCCGTATTTGACGGTAAAAGTGATTTTGCCCCCGATTTTTCGGGTAGAGAATACTTGCTCGAACGACAATTGAAACCCGAAGCCCGCAAAGATATAATAGAAATTCTGGCAAAAGAAAACATTGTTCCAACCTCTATGATGGATATATCTGACGGATTGTCATCGGAGTTGATTCATATCTGCAAGCAAAGTAAAACAGGTTGTCGTATTTATGAGGAAAGACTTCCGCTTGATTATCAAACTGCTGTAATGGCAGAAGAGTTTAATCTGAATGTGACCACCGTTGCCCTCAATGGAGGTGAAGATTATGAGCTTTTATTTACTGTACCTTTACACATGCACGGTAGAGTATCTAAAATAAAGGGCATTCATGTAATAGGACATATTACGAACGAATCTCTAGGACTAGCTCTCGAAACAAGAGACAACACCGAAATAGAGCTTAGGGCACAAGGGTGGAACTCATTAATTGAGGAGTAATATCTTAGAGTTTAGAAATACTATACTTTGATAAAAAAGCAAAAAACAAATGAGGCTGAACCTTTTAGGGAACAGCCTCATTTACGTTTTATATAGTTGTGATTATTTCTTTAATTCGATCAAAATAGCTTCGGCTACGCTTTTTGCCGACTGTGGATTTTGTCCGGTAATCAGACGTTGATCGGATACTACGTGAGGCTCAAAATTACCCGATTTTTCGAATTTAGCACCTCGTTCAATCAGTTTTGTTTCTAACATAAAAGGGACTACTTTTTCTAACTTTACTGCTGTCTCTTCTTCGTTTGTAAAACTGTTTACCTTTTTGCCATCCACCAGATACTTTCCGTTGCTCAATTTGATATTAATTAATCCCGATGGACCGTGACAAACTGCTGCTACCAAACCTCCATTTTCATAAATAGTAGCTGCTAATTTTGCCAATTCTTCATTATCCGGAAAATCCCACATCGTACCATGTCCTCCGGCGTAATAAATAACCGAATAATCTGCAGGGATCACGTCAGTGGGCTTCATCGTTTGCTCTATTTTTGAGTGATATAAGGAATCTTCCCAGAATTTTTTATTGATTGGGTCTTTTAAATCAAAACCATCCACCGGAGATTTCCCTCCTTTTGGGCTAACAAAATCAATCTCATAACCTGCATCATGCAGTACATCCCACGCATGAGATACTTCACTAAGATAGTAGCCTGTAGCCTCTCCTGTGTTGCCTTTTTTGTCATGACTAGTAACTACGAATAGAATTTTCTTTTCTGTCTTATTTTCCGGCGCAACTTGTTCTTTCAGTTCTGTTTTCGATTCTGTTTGATTCGCTTTTGGTGAACATGACAACAACGTTAATGAGCCCAAAAACATTGTAAATAAGTTTTTTATATCTATTTTTTTCATCTTGAATTAAAATTTAGTTCAACAATTTATATTTATTATCCGACCTTACTACCCGGAGTAATCAATGCCGAAGGTTGAATCAGAGACAAACTACCATCGCTATTTTCGGCAGAAAGTAACATACCGCACGATTCTATACCTCGCAGTTTTCGAGGTTCAAGATTAGCAATAAAGCATACCTGCTTACCTACTAAATCTTCGGGTTTGTACCATTGGGCGATACCCGAAATGATCGTTCGTTTAGAGATACCGTCATCAATAAGAAATTGTAATAGCTTATCGGCTTTGGGTACTTTTACGCATTCTAAAACTGTGCCTACACGAATATCAATTTTCTCGAAATCAGGAAACTGTATTGCCTCTTTTATGGGAGCAGCTTTGTATTCGGCAGCTTCATTTGCTTTTTTAGTATTTTGAAGTTTTTGTATTTGTTGATTCACTGTTTCGTCTTCTATTTTTGTAAAGAGTAATTCGGATTCATTTAAAGCATGACCTACTTCAAGAAGATCGGTTCGTCCTAACTGACACCACTCTAGATGTTCGATATTAAGGAATCCTTTTATCTTCTGCGTACTGAACGGAAGGAATGGCTCAAATGCAATAGCCAAATTGGCTGTTATTTGTAGAGCTATATTCAAGATAGTTTTGGTACGAGGCATATCTGTTTTAGCAGTCTTCCAAGGTTCGCTGTCTGCCAAGTATTTATTGCCGATACGAGCCAAGTTCATGGCTTCTTTCAAAGCATCGCGGAAGCGGTAACTCTCCAGATATTTTTCTACGTTTTGTTTCACATCGGCAAATTCAGCCAAGGTTTCTTTATCGTAGTCAGTTAGCTCATCTATGGCAGGAACTTTACTATCACAATACATTTGAGTAAGCACCAATGCTCTATTGATAAAATTGCCTAGAATAGCAACTAATTCGTTGTTATTGCGAGCTTGAAAATCTTTCCAAGTAAAATCGTTATCCTTAGTTTCGGGTGCATTTGCTGTTAAGGTGTAACGCAAAACATCTTGCTGATTAGGAAAGTCTGTCAAATATTCGTGCAACCATACCGCCCAATTGCGTGAGGTAGATATCTTATCGCCTTCGAGATTCAAGAATTCGTTTGCAGGTACGTTTTCAGGCAGAATATATGATCCGTCGGCTTTCAACATGGCAGGAAATACAATGCAGTGGAATACAATATTGTCTTTCCCGATAAAATGCACCAATTTGGTATCTTCCGCTTTCCACCATTTCTCCCAACTGTCGGGAAGCAATTCTTTCGTATTCGAGATGTATCCGATAGGAGCATCAAACCATACGTAAAGTACTTTACCTTCGGCACCTTCGAGTGGAATAGGCACGCCCCAATCTAAATCGCGACTTACGGCACGAGGTTGCAAGCCCATGTCTAACCACGATTTGCATTGTCCGTAAACGTTCGATTTCCATTCTTTATGATCTTCCAGAATCCATTGTTTCAACCATGCTTCGTGCTTGTCAAGAGGCAGGTACCAATGTTTGGTCTCTTTCAATACGGGAGTATTGCCTGTAATGGTCGATTTAGGGTTCTTTAAATCATTCGGGCTGAGCGATGTTCCGCACGATTCGCACTGATCGCCGTAAGCATTCGGATTGCCGCAATGAGGACATTCTCCCGTAATATATCTGTCAGCTAAAAACATTTTAGCTTCGGAATCGTAATATTGTTCGCTTGTTTTTTCTTCAAACTCACCTTTGTCGTATAGTTTTTTGAAGAAGTCGGAAGCAGTCTCTTTGTGTATCTCCGAACTGGTACGAGAGTAAATATCGAAAGTAATACCAAATTTTTCAAACGACTTTTTGATAATACCATGATATTTGTCTACGATATCCTGAGGTGTTACACCTTCTTTTTTAGCACGTATAGTGATAGGCACACCGTGTTCGTCCGAACCTCCAATATGTATAACTTCTTCGCCTTTGAGACGTAAATATCTGACATATATATCAGCCGGAATATATACTCCTGCCAAGTGACCAATATGTACGGGTCCGTTAGCATACGGAAGGGCAGATGTTACTAGTGTTCGGTTATACTTTTTGTTCATAGGATGCTCGTAATTATTATAAAATAAAAAAGGTCAAAGACCTTAGTTGATTTTAAGGTCTAGGAAAAGACTTGCAAATATACTAAGTTCTGTATAAATCTTGCCCTCTTATAGTTATAAAAAACGGGTGGATTCTTGTTGAATTCACCCGTTTTATTATTTCAGTTCTATCTCCTGTTTGAGATCCAGCTCTTCTTTATTCTGATCGAAGAACCGATATTCGAGGAAAGCCAGGCTTTGATCGGGAATAATTTTCATCCCAAAACTGTATTTCCACTTCCACATCAATTTCATTGAGGGGAATCCTTTGTCTATAAATGCTGCGACATAAGGGTGTACGTGTAAGGTAAATTTCTTCACATTTAGTTTATTAACTAAATAACTTATCTTAGATCGTAATGAGTCTGTAAATAAAATAGATGGTTTTATCTCGCCTTTTCCAAAGCATGTAGGGCATGTTTCGGTAGTATCTATTACCATTTCGGGGCGTACACGTTGCCGTGTGATTTGCATCAAGCCAAACTTGCTCAGAGGCAATATATTGTGTTTTGCCCTATCATTAGCCATTGACTCCTGCATGCGTGCAATCAGCTTGCTGCGATGTTCGCCTTCCGACATATCGATGAAGTCGATAACAATAATTCCCCCCAAATCGCGGAGTCTCAATTGTCGGGCAACCTCTTCGGCAGCAGCCAAATTTACTTCCCATGCGTTGTTCTCTTGTCCTGCTTCTTTGTTTTTCGACCTGTTACCGCTGTTTACATCTATTACGTGTAAGGCTTCGGTGTGTTCTATAATCAAATAGGCACCATTGCGGAACGTTACGGTTTTCCCAAAAAGTGCTTTTACTTGTTTGGTGACAGCAAAACTGTCGAAGACAGGAAGTTCGTCTGTATAAAGCTTTACAATATCTTTTTTCTCAGGATCTATAATACTGATATAATCCCTGATTTGGTTATGTACCTCCTTGTCATTTACATGAATAGCCTGAAACGATGGGTTGAATACATCCCGAAGGAGACCCACAATACGCCCGGTTTCTTCAAATATTAATGTAGGAAGTTTTTCCTTTTGAATTTTAGGAAGATTATCCTCCCAACGCTTCACTAACGTTTTTAGTTCGTTATCTAATTCGATAACTTTTTTTCCTTCGGCTACTGTACGAACTATTACACCGAAGTTTTTAGGCTTTATACTCTGAATAAGTTGACGAAGTCTGGCTCTTTCTTCTTTGGATTTAATTTTTTGCGAGATAGATACCTTATCGTTAAAAGGTATCAGTACCAAAAACCTGCCTGCAAACGATAATTCTGATGTAAGTCGCGGACCTTTGGTGGAGATAGGTTCTTTGGCTATTTGAACCAAAATTTCCTGTCCTACCTTAAGTATATCGCTGATGCTGCCATCTTTGTCTATATCCGGATCGAGATGATTTTTGGATATCGACGGAAATCGTTTTGTATCGGCTAAGGCTTGTTTGTAAAATTTATCAACAGACTTAAATTGAGGACCTAAGTCTAAGTAATGAAGAAACGCATCTTTTTTGTACCCAATGTCTATGAATGCAGCATTAAGTCCGGGCATAAGTTTTTTTACTTTCCCGGCATAAATGTTGCCAACTGCAAATGAGATGTTTCTTGCCTCTTTCTGAAGTTCGACAAGTTTCTTGTCTTCCAACACGGCAATAGAAATCTCTTGCGATTGAACATCAACTACAAGTTCGCTATTCATTTTCTATTACTTGTGACTATTAAAATTTGTACATATACAGTTCTTCTGACTGTATTTAAGACTTTTAATGTTCTGAAATGCACAAAGAACAAACTTAAAATTTATGATAGATTTAAGTTTGTTCTTGTTACTTCTTCTAAAATAAGACCTGAAAAAGATTATTTTTTCTTTTTATGTCTGTTTTTTCTAAGTCTTTTTTTGCGTTTGTGTGTCGACATTTTATGTCTTTTTCTTTTTTTACCGCTTGGCATATTTTTTATATTTTAGAAATTAATACTCTACTTATTTTTTGACTTGATTTACAAAAACTTTAGCAGGTTTGAAAGATGGAATGTTGTGCTCTGGGATAATGATTGTTGTATTCTTTGAGATGTTACGAGCCGTTTTCTTAGCACGTTTTTTTACTACAAAGCTACCAAAACCTCTCAAATATACATTTTCGCTTTTACTCAACGAGTCTTTTACTACTTCCATGAAAGATTCAACAGCTGTTAGAACAGTCGCTTTATCGATGCCAGTGTTTTTAGCAATTTCGTTAACGATATCTGCTTTTGTCATTTTTGTATTTCTTTTTATTGTTAATTACTAATTTTTTGGACTGCAAATATATAGCTTTTTTGTTTCCTTTAAAAATAATTGAAAGGCATTTTTTCTTAAAAACTCATTATTTTCTCCTCAAAGGTTAATTATCGAGTATCTTTGTTCCGAAATTAACTAAAATTCGAGTTTTTAAACATATATAATTGAAAACAACTGATTTAGATCGAAAAGGAGATGCACTTTTTGTCAGTCGCATTTTAATAAGGTGGTACGACAAAAACAAGAGGGATTTACCGTGGCGCGAAACCGGCGATCCTTATTTTATTTGGCTTTCGGAAATAATCATGCAACAAACACGTGTGGCTCAAGGCTATGACTATTATATGCGGTTTACCGAAACTTTTCCAACGGTAACCTTGTTGGCTGATGCGCACGAGGACGAAGTTCTCAAGCTATGGCAAGGCTTGGGGTATTACAGCAGGGCAAGAAATTTGCATACGACTGCTAAAATTATTGCAACGCAATACGGCGGTGTGTTTCCTTCGGTCTACAAAGATATCCTATCCTTAAAAGGAGTTGGCGAATACACTGCAGCAGCTATCGGGTCGTTTGCTTACGGATTGCCTCATGCGGTGGTCGATGGCAATGTTTTCAGGGTGCTGTCTCGTTTATTTGCTATTGATACACCTATTGATACTACGCAGGGCAAAAAGCTCTTTACTGATCTTGCAAACGAACTGTTAGATGTGGATAACCCCGGCATACACAATCAGGCTATTATGGAGTTTGGGGCATTGCAATGTGTACCCGTTTCTCCCAATTGTGCAATCTGCCCGTTATCGGATATTTGTTTGGCGTTTAGTCAAGGCAAAGTATCATCTTATCCTGTAAAACAGGGAAAAACGAAAGTAAAAGAACGATACTTCAATTATTTAGACATACGAATAGGCTCATCCATGTTCTTAAATAAACGAACCGGTAACGATATATGGAAAAACTTATATGAACTAGCTCTTATCGAAATCGATACAAAGTTGAGCTTAGATGAATTGCAGAAAACGGATACTTTTCAAGAAATTTTCGAAGATGCAGGCGATATCTCTATTCATCCGATGGGGATAACTCTAAAACACGTGTTATCGCATCGTATTATTTATGCTAATTTTTATGTAATCGAGATAACTAAGGATGCTTCTATCCAAGAGCAATTTCTAAAGATTGATAAAAGCGAATTATTTAATTTTGCTATATCGAGATTGGTAGATCGTTACTTTGAGCATCTTAGTAATGGAGATTTATTTACTTAAGAGTAGTATATTTGTATCATATTGTAATAAAAAGGATGTGATCATGAAAAAAGAAAAATATAAAATACTCTTCGTCTGTCTCGGAAACATCTGTCGATCTCCTGCCGGAGAAGGGATAATGAAACATATTATTTCAGAAAAGGGATTAGATGATAAAATAGAAGTCGATTCAGCCGGAACATCAGGTTATCACGATGGCGATTTGCCCGATCATCGAATGCGTCAGCATGGAGCACGTAGGGATTATGTGTTCGATTCGCATTCCCGAAAATTTACAGTGAACGATTTCGACGATTTTGATATCATTCTAGCAATGGACGACAGCAATTACAGTAATATAATGAGGCTTAGTCCCGATTTGGAATCGCAAAAGAAAGTACACCGAATGGTCGACTTTTCGCAGAAACACAATTACGATCATATACCCGATCCCTATTATATGGGAGCGGATGGTTTTGAATTGGTTTTAGATTTATTGGAAGATGCCTGCGGCGGGTTGATGAAACATATCGAAGAAACAGTAATTTAACCAAGTAGGGGCGTATTGCATACGCCCGTTGAACAAATACGGCTGTTCAATATTTAAAACCTTTGAGGCTTTGTGCCTTTGCGTTTATGTAATAAAACAAAAATGAATAATAAATCACTAAAAGGTATTTTGCTTGTTGCCATCGGAGCTTCAAGTTACGGAGTTGTAGCTACATTTATAAAAAAAGGATTGGCGGATGGCTATACTACTGCCGAACTTACATTTGCACAAGCACTTATCGGAGTGGCTGTAATGGTATTATTGAATTTGATATCTAATAAGGTATCACCGTCGAATGCAGCTAGTCGTCCACCTCGAAAAGACATTTCTAAATTGATGCTTGGTGGTATTCCTTTGGCGCTTACCAGTACATTTTACTATCTGTCATTAGAATATATACCTGTTTCGGTTTGCATTGTGATGTTGATGCAATCGGTTTGGATAGGTGTTGTTATGGATTTCTTTGTCAATAAAATAAAACCCACTCGCATTAAGTTAGTTTCCATATTGATTGTACTGATAGGTACTGTCTTGGCAACCAATGTACTGAATGCTGATGCAGCTCTCGATTGGCGTGGTGTTTTATGGGGATTTCTGGCAGCCATCTCCTATAGCCTCACGTTTTTGGTTACCAATAATATAGCTATAGGCTATCGTCCTGTGGTACGTAGTATGTATATGCTGATAGGCTCTTTGATGATGATTTCTATAGTATGGGGATATTCGCTGTTTCAGAAGTTCGACCCAAGCGTATTATGGACATGGGGGCTTATTATTGCTTTTTTCGGAACAGTACTTCCTCCTCTTTTATTTACAAAAGGAATGCCTTTGGTAGGTGTCGGATTGGGTGGTATTATAGCCTCTATAGAGTTGCCCGTTTCGGTAACTATGGCGTATCTGTTTATACACGAGACAGTAAATGTATATCAGTGGATAGGTATTGCATTAATCCTTTTTGCGATCGCATTAATGAACATTTCCTTTATCAAAATGTTGAAACCTAATTAAATGTTAAGTTTTTGCCCATTTGGTCTATCTTTGATAAAGAATTACTTATTTTCGCAACAGATTGAACAGCAGAATTACAAGATATGAAAGTAAAGATTATAAATAAGTCGGTTCACGCCCTTCCCGAGTATGCTACTGCATATTCGGCAGGACTCGATTTGAGAGCAAATATAGACTCTGATATAGTATTAAACCCTTTGGAAAGAAAGCTTATTCCTACCGGATTGTTTGTTGAATTACCTAAAGGATACGAAGCTCAAATACGCCCACGCAGCGGATTGGCTATTAAACATGGGCTTACACTACTGAATACGCCCGGAACTATTGATGCCGACTATCGGGGTGAGATAAAAGTGATACTTGTAAATTTATCTAACGAACCTTTTACCATCCAAAACGGTGAGCGCATCTGCCAAATGGTTATTGCCGCCCATGCCACAGTTGAGTGGGAGGAAGTAGATGCGATAGACGAAACCACTCGTGGAGCAGGTGGTTTTGGGCATACAGGAAAATGAAAATCAGCTAAACACTAAGCACATACAGAATATGTCAAACTATAAATTTTCGATTTTATTCCTTATAGTATCTGTTTTAAGCATCAATAATACATCGGCACAAACAGGAAAGGCATCGGCACTTAGCTTGGACGACCGACGCAAGTTCGACTATTATTTTTATGATGCCATGAATAGTAAATCTCTCGAGCAATATGGTGCTACATACGATTATCTCCAATATTGTATGAGGATAGATTCAACAAATGCCAATGTATTATTCGAATTAGGGAATTTTTATAACTCCATTCAAAATAAAGATGATGCGTACGACCATTATAAAAAAGCAGTGAATTATGATCCCGATAATTACTTCTACAACATGGCGTTTGCAGCATCTTCGGCTGACAGACAATTGTATAAGGATGCAGCGTCTATTTATCAGAAATTGATAAATCAGAACCCGACTAAGATCGAGTTGTACATGTATTTGTCGGAAGTATACCGTTTGGATGGCGACTTGCCAAACTCACTTCAAGCATTAAATGACCTGGAGCGTACTATGGGAATGAACGAAAAAATTACGATTCAAAAATTTAAACTCTATTCTGCCCTTAATGACAAAAAAAAGGCATACGCAGAGGTACAGAAGTACATCGACAAATATCCCCATGAAATAAAATATTACATATTGCTCGGTAATCTGTACCTGCAAGATGGTAAGACCAAAGAAGCATATGCGGCTTTCACCAAAGCTAAGACGATAGATTCCGAAGATCCGTACCTGATTACATCGATGGCTAATTACTATCAGACCATAGGCGACCAGCCCAAAGCCGAAGCCGAGCTTCATACAGTGCTTTTCAGCCCCAAAGCCGAAATAGATAACAAAATAGGCATTTTGAGCCAATATATAAGCATTTTGCAACAAAACAAAAAAGACTTGGCTCCGGCTAATAGCCTGCTCGATTCGTTGATGATAGAATATCCTCAAGAAGCTCAATTTAATTTGCTCTATGGCAATTTGTTGATGGTTGAAGGAAAGAAAAAAGAAGCCAATTTTCAGTATCGTGTTTATGCCGAGTCCGATCCTACCAATCCCACAGGATGGGAGCAACTGCTACAATCGACCGATACAGATAGTATAGACGCACTTGTGGATGTTTGCAAATCGGCTATCGTATACTTGCCCGAAGAACCCTTGTTCTACTTTTATTTGTCGGTAGGCGAATACCAGAAAAAAGAATACCAACAAGCAGTTCAAACATTGGACAAAGGAATCGGATTTGCAGAAAATAATCCACGCTTGTTATCTGAATTTTATGGACAGAAAGGTAGCCTGTTTTACGAATTGAAACAGCAAGACAGTGCCTTCGTAGAATTTGATAAAGCGTTGAAATACAATCCTCAAAATCTAGGGGTACTCAACAATTACAGCTATTACTTATCGCTTACACATAAAGACCTCGACAAAGCCGAGGACATGAGTAGTATTACCATAAAAGCAGAGCCTACCAATCCTACTTATTTAGACACATATGGTTGGATCTTATTTATGCAGGGAGCCTACACTACTGCAAAAATATATTTGGAGAATGCCGTAAAATACAGCGAGGAAAAAGAGAAAGAGATTAGTGCCGAAGTTTTAGAACATTATGGCGATGTTTTATATATGACAGACGATAAAGAGAATGCTCTAATATACTGGCAAAAGGCAAAAGATAAGGGGAGCGAGTCTAAAACTTTAGATCAAAAGATAGAAACAAAAACCTATATACCTTCTAATCCGGTAAAATAATGAATACGAATAAAATGAGGAACATATATAAGTTGGCTTTCTTTTGTTGTTTGATTGCTCTTGTTTCGTCATGTAAATCATCCAAGTCGATAGTGAGTAACAAAGGGTCGGTGGCTACAAGAATGCACGATCAGGTGGTAAAAGATGTACTGGCAGCCGAAACGGACTATAAAACCATCAATGGTAAGATTAGTTTAGAGATGATTGCAGGTTCTAAAGAATCGGGCATGAAAGTAAACAGTCAGTTGAAAATTGTAAGAGACAAAATTATACAATTGTCGGTGCGGGCACCCTTTATCAATTCCGAAGTATTTCGATTGAGCATCACTCCCGATTCGGTATATCTTATAGATCGTTTGGCAAAACAGTATGCAGTCGAAAATATAAAAGATCTCGAGGAGCAGCGAGGAATACAATTTAACTACAATAACCTACAGGCATTGTTTACAGATGCACTGTTTATTCCCGGAAAAAGCAGAGTAGACGATAGCGATTACAATACGTACGACATAACGATGAATGACGGAAAGTATCATTTGCAAACAAAAGATAAGACCGATTTATCGTATCGTTTTGTAATCGATCCTAATGATCGGGTTTCCGAAACTAACATCACGGGGCGCGACGGAAAATATTCGTTGAGATGGGTATATCGTGATTTTGTAAAAGAAAGTGCATCTTTGTATCCGACAACAATGGAGGCAAATGTCGATTTCGGTAAGAAGAAGATCAAACTGATCATGTCTAATTCGGGATTAGAGTTTGATAAAGAATTGACGGTTGACAATAGTTTACCTACTAGATATGCCAAAGTTTCTATTTCGGCTATCTTGAAAAATTATATAAAATAAGGTATCTCACCTCGACCCTCTCCAAAGGAGAGGCAGCCTTAAGAGGGCTATATACGAGGTCTTTCTAACTCCCTCTCTGTACCCCCTCTCCTTTGGTGAGGGCTAGGGTGAGGTCGGGGGATAATCCAAACCAAAACGGGTCATAAAGACCCATAGTATAAAATGAGATCAGTACTTGTTCTAGTTATATTATTTCTTTCTACCTTGATAGCTTTTTCCCAGTCGAAAAAAATAAAAGACTTGGAGAATAGGAGAAAATTGGCTTTACGAGAAATAGAAAGTACTACATTATTACTAAGTGAAACCCAAAAGAATACATCTACATTATTAAATAGAATTAACCTCTTGACAACACAAATCAATTCGCGTCAGCGGTTGATTTCGTTACTCAACGAAGAGGTGACGGCTCTCACCGAGCAAGAATCGGTCACCCAAAAAGAAATAGAGGTTCTTACTGATAATCTCAAAGGTCAGCAAAAATCGTATGCGCGAGCCGTTGAGGGACTCGTTTTAAGAAAAAAGAGCGGTAATAAATTATTGTTCGTTTTATCGGGAGACTCTTTTGCCGAGTCGCTGCGGAGAATGAAATACCTCAAAGATTACTCCGAATGGCGAAACAATCAGATTAAGGAAATAAAGGAAAAGCAACGGCTTTTGCAAGAAAAGAAAACTATTCTCGAAAAATCGAAAGCCGACAAGATAGCTCTATTAGGTAATCGGGAAAAAGAGCAAACCAATCTTCAAAAAGAGGAAGAGATACATAAACAGGAGGTTGCCAATGCCGACAAAAAGCAAAAAGAATTACAAAGCATACTGCAAACGAAACAAAATCAGGCTGATAATCTGAATGCTCAAATAGAGAAACTTATTGCTCAGGAAATTGAGCGTCAGGAGCGTCAGACAAAACGTTTAGTAGAGAAAAAAGCCCGAAGAGAGCGTTTGAAAAAAGAGCGTGCCGAGAGGGTTGAAAAAGCTAGACGTGAATCAGGAAAAACGTCGTCTAAGCCGTCAACAAAACCAATAAAACCCGAGAGTGAAGATGATTCTTCGAATGACAGCGAAGAGGAATCAGCCGCAGCAACCGAAAACTTTAAATTGTCATCTAATTTTGCCTCTAATAAAGGACGGCTACCAATGCCCGTAACAGGAAGTTACAGTATTGTAGGGCACTTTGGAGTACAGCGGCACGATAAGTGGAAAGTAACTACCAACAACAATGGTATAGATATACAAGCCAGGTCGGGGGCACAAGCCCGGGCTGTTTTTGGCGGAGAGGTATCTCGTGTAGTGGCATTCCCCGGATTCAATAACTGCATTATTATCAGGCATGGAAAATATTATACGTTCTATGGAAATATTCAGCAGACATTTGTAAAACAAGGACAAACAGTTACTGCCGGTCAATCTCTAGGTACGGTTTACACCGATTCGGATACCGGAAACTCTCAATTGCACTTCCAGTTGTGGAAAGGAACAACCAAACTGAATCCTGAACCATGGCTTCGATAATGAGAACAAAAGAACAGCTTCTCGATCTTCCTAAAGTAGAAGATGCACGGGGCAACCTTTCTTTTATTGAAGAAGGCGGACAAATTCCGTTCAAAATAGCACGTATTTACTGGATATACGATGTTCCTGCAGGACAAAAAAGGGGTAGCCATGCCTTTAAAACACAGGAAGAAATAATCATAGCCCTTTCGGGCAGTTTCGATGTGGTACTTAATGACGGAAAAGAAACCCGTCGTTATCAGCTCAATAGAGCCTACAAAGCCCTGTATGTACCCGCTAAAATGTGGCGCACATTAGAGAATTTTGCGACAAACTCGGTATGCCTTGTTATTTCTTCGGGAACATATGATGATAGTGAGTATATTCGCAATTTTAGGCTCTTTAAGCAATTTCTAAAAGTAGATGGAGTTGAGGATGGAGCAACAGATCGAGCCTCCTTTACGAATAAGAACGATACTCTGATGCAGGACAATAGCATCTCCGGATGTATGCCGATCGAATTGCCCACCATAAAAAGCAGGGCAGGTAATCTAACACCAATACACTGCTGCATAGATGTGCCTTTTGATGTGAAGCGTGTATTTTTTGTGTATGATATTCCATACGGAAAAACACGGGGACTGCATGCCCACAAGCAATGTCACCAGTTTTTAGTGGCAGCCAGCGGCAGTTTCGATGTGCAATTAGATGATGGCAAGAAGAAAAAATCGATAAGTATAAACCGACCCACACAGGGCATACACGTTTTGCCTGGAATATGGTCTAAAGAATATAATTATTCGTCGGGGGCAATTTGCCTGGTGCTGGCTTCCGAGGTATATACTGAGGATGATTATATTCGTAAATACAGCGATTTTAAAAAGATACAATGATACCTCACCCCAACCCTCTCCAAAGGAGAGGGAGTACAGAGTGATGGTTGTAAATATCTAATATATTTTCATTTATACTTTGGAGAGGGCTGGGGTGAGTTGTAGTCTTAGTGTTTATAAAAAATAATATTGAATGTCACTTAGAATAGAAAAATATAATGCCGAAAATAAGTCTGTTTGGGATGACTTTGTGTCTTCTTCCCGAAACGGCACTTTTTTGCTTTACAGGGATTATATGGAGTATCATTCTGATAGATTTGCAGATTATTCTTTGATGTTTTTCGAGAACGATAAACCCATTGCTTTGCTTCCCGCAAATATATCTGATGATGTTTTTTATTCCCATCAAGGTTTAACGTACGGCGGATTGATTCTATCGTCCGATATAAAAACTCCTCGACTTATCGAAGTATTGACTAAGGCGATTGAATTTCTCAAAGAAAACGGAGTAAGTAAGATTGTGTATAAACCGGTTCCTCATATATACCATCGTTACCCGTCGGAAGACGATTTGTATGCACTTTTTAGAGCTAATGCAACTTTGTTATCGAGAAGTATATCTTCTACCATTGATCTCTCCTGTAAACTTGATTATGCTGATCTAAGGAAGAGGCAAATCAAAAAAGCTGAAAAACAAAACTTAGTCGTTTGTGAATCAGATTCATTACCCGAATTTTGGGATATCTTGGAGCAAAACCTTCGTGAAAACCATCAAGCGACAGCAACCCATTCGTTGCAAGAAATAGAATATCTACAGAGTAAGTTTCCACATAATATTCGCTTATTTTGTACGCTGAAAGAGAATACAACACTGGCAGGATGTTTGGTGTTCGACACAGATACAGTGGCTCATACTCAATATATATCTGCTTCGACGGAGGGAAAAGAGAGCGGTGCATTAGATTTACTGTTCGATCATTTGATAAATAAAGTTTTCAATCAAAAAAGATATTTCGATTTTGGTACATCAACCGAAAATAACGGACATTACCTCAACAAAGGATTAATATCGCAGAAAGAAGGTTTCGGAGCTAGAGGTATTGTGTATGATACTTACCAGATAGATATTTTTGCAAATAAAACCTTGTAACTCGTAACTAATTACTTGTAACTATTTAACTATATGATTCCTTTTCTTGACCTGAAAAAAGTAAACGAAAGATATCAATCGGATATCGAGCAAGCTGCTCTGCGGGTTGCCCGTTCGGGTTGGTATATATTGGGCGAAGAGGTAAGGCAATTCGAGCGTTTGTTTGCCCAACATTGTAAAGTTGAATATTGTATTGGTGTCGGCAACGGATTAGAGGCAATAAAACTCATCTTGTGTGCCTATAAAGAACTGGGCATAATGAGCGATGGCGATGAGGTGATAGTACCTGCCAATACTTATATTGCCACCATTTTGGCTATCAGCGAAAGCCAATTAGTACCTGTATTAGTAGAGCCCGATATCAGAACATATAATATTGATCCTCTAAAGATCGAAGAAAAAATAACATCACGAACCAAAGCTATTCTGCCCGTTCATCTCTATGGATTTTGCTGTCGTATGGATGAAATAAATACAATTGCACAACGCCATAAGTTGAAGGTGATTGACGATGCCGCACAAGCTCATGGAGTTATATACAACGGATCTCCCATCGGCAGATTGTGTGATGCTACTGCCTTTAGTTTTTACCCTACCAAAAATTTGGGAGCATTGGGCGACGCAGGAGCTATAACCACAAATGATGGTCAACTGGCAGAAGTTATCAGGTCTTTGGCTAATTATGGTACAGAGGTTAAGTATGTCAATAAATATAAAGGTTTTAACTCTCGCCTTGATGAAATGCAAGCGGCTATCTTATCCACCAAATTGAAATATCTGCAAGATGATACTAAATACAGGCAAGAGTTGGCTACAAAATATTTGAACGAAATAGCAAACGACCAGATAGTGTTACCTTTGGTTGAAACTGTTACCGAACATTCTTTTCATATGTTTGTAATACGCTGTCAGAGAAGAGATCAACTGCAAAAACAGTTATTGGAACAGGGTATTCAAACCCAAATTCATTATCCTGTGCCTCCTCACAAACAGCAGGCTTATAGAGAATGGAATGAGTTGTCGTTTCCTATTACCGAAAAAATTCATCAAGAAATATTGAGTCTCCCCCTAAATACGGCATTGACTATTTCCGAAACAGCAGAAATTATCAATGGGATCAATAAATTTTAAGGATTCTTTGCTAATAATGATTAAGTAATGGGTTCTGCCGTTTATTTTATGATTAAGTAATGGGTTGTATTCAAAAAAAGCTATACATTTGGCTATTTTTAACGAATAATGTATGAGTAGCAACAAAAGACATAAAGTACCTTTCGGTCCGATAGGTATAATTATGGCAATCGGAGTAGTGTTTGGAGATATCGGAACGTCACCACTCTATGTGATGAAGTCGGTGTTAGAGGCATTGCCTGACAATCAACTATCTCGTCCCGAGTATATTATCGGAGCGGTTTCTTGTGTGATTTGGACTTTAACCTTCCAAACCACTCTTAAATATGTGATTCTTACTTTACGGGCTGATAATAAGGGTGAAGGTGGAATCCTTGCCTTGTATGCACTTATCCGACAGAAATATCGTTGGGCTTATGTTGTTGCCGCTTTAGGTGCTGCTACATTGTTAGCCGACGGGGTTATTACGCCTGCCATGACTGTTATCACTTCTATGGAGGGGCTGAATAATATAGTTCCCGAGGTTCCCATCGTTCCCGCCACACTTCTTATAGTAATGGGAATATTTCTGATACAACCATTAGGAACAAGTTCGTTAGGTAAATATTTCGGTACAGCCATGCTTGCCTGGTTTATTATGATAGGGGTCGTGGGGCTTAGTCAGTTTGTACTCGATCTTACTGTTATAAAAGCATTTAATCCATTATATGCCATCCGATTCTTGATAGAAGCACCCCGTACCATGTTTATTTTGGGAGCAGTTTTCCTGTGTACGACGGGAGCCGAAGCTCTCTACTCAGACCTTGGGCATTGCGGACTCAAAAACATCCGCATATCATGGGCTTTTGTTAAAGTTACATTGATACTCAATTATTTAGGGCAGGCTGCATGGATTATTGATAATCCGTCATTGGTGCAACACGGTATAAATCCGTTCTTTAGCATGATGCCATCATGGTTTAGCTTTATCGGAGTAGCCATGGCAACCATTGCTTCTATTATTGCCAGCCAGGCTCTTATCAGTGGTTCGTTTACGGTTATCAGTGAGGCTATATCTCTTAATTTGTGGCCTAATGTCAAGATAAAATATCCTACACATATCAAGGGGCAGATGTACATCCCCTCGGTCAATTTTACGATGATGGTATTCTGTGCAATAATCATTTTGATGTTCCAGTCTTCATCAAATCTCGAAGCAGCTTACGGGTTAGCAATCACATTAAGTATGCTGATGACTACTATGTTACTTTACCTGTATTTCAAAGAAACGAAGAAACCTATATGGTTTAGTATTCCTGTTTCGCTATTCTTTTTTGCGATAGAGTTCAGCTTCTTTGTAGCCAATATGCAGAAGTTTGCACATGGCGGTTTTGCCTCTATCCTTATAGCAGGTATTATCTTCTTTATGATGTATTCATGGTTTAATGGTCGCCGTATCAAACGACGCTATACAGTTTACGATCAGGTAAATGAACCTTATTTGACCCATATACAAGAAATAAGTGAAGATACTTCTATCCCCAAAACGGCAACCAATTTGGTATATATAACCAAGGCGAATAATAAGTATGCTTTAGAAAGTAAAATTACCTATTCGTTATTTAAGAAATTCCCCAAAAGGGCTGACACATATTGGTTTGTACGTATCAAAAGAACCGATGCCCCTTATGAGTTCAGTTATGATGTAAAAACATTTGTACCCGGAAAAATATTCAGGATCGACCTTCGTGTGGGCTTCAAAGTAGGAATACATACCGATAAGTATGTACGCTTGATATGTTATAATATGGAGCGGAAGAAGGAAGTCGATTTATCGTCACGCTTTCCGTCGATGCACAATGCAAAGGGAGACTTCTCTTTTATCGTTGTCGATCGTATATTCCGTAATATCGAACTCGAACCTCGTCAACGTATTATTTTAGCTTGGTATAATCTGATTAAGAGATTCAGTACATCTGATACTCAAATGCTTGACCTTGATCCTTCGTTTGCAATAATCGAAACCGTACCTTTGGTGAATGTACATCACAAAGATGATATCTTGGACAGATTGGTAGATCAGTCAGACCAAGCGGAAGCCGAATTGGAGGAGGAGGAAACTGCTTAAGGAGGGAGATTATCTAGATATTACTTGCTTACATTGTCATCATAAAGATTGTTCAGTTCAAAAGACAAACTATTAAGCTCCTTTTCCTAAGACCTGCTAGGGGCGAGTTATTAATCTTGTCTTGAATTATTAGAACACCCTAATATTTGTACCCTTTTTTGATTGTAACTACATGGATATCACACAGAAAATGGAAGAGAAGATTGTAAAAGATTATAAATATGTTTGATAAATTAGTAAAAATAAATTGCTATTCTAAACATAAATTTCTAAAAAAAATAGCCGGAAATTTACTTGAAAAACTATACTGTTGTGAAATTAATTGCACTGAAATAGATAAAAGCGTGTTGTTTGCTCATCACGCACGTGGGTGCACTATTATTGCTTCAAAAATTTGTTCAAGCGTTGTAATCTTTCAAAATGTTACGATTGGATCAAATTTGAAATTTAACAAAGTTAGTAATGAATGGGAGAATGTTGGCAATCCGATTATTTGTAAAAATGTAGTAATTGCTGACGGAGCAAAAATTTTGGGACCAATAATAATCGGTGAAAATTCTTTTGTGGCAGCCGGTGCCGTAATTACAAAAGATATGCCTGCTGACAGCGTACTGTACAGCGTTAACCAATTTAAGCCAAAAGATGCGAACTATGATTTAGTATTTAATTCAACTATGATACGTTCAGAGGCAATTATTGAAGCTAATAATAAACTGATAGCACAATTTAATGCGAATCAGTAATAAAATAAGATATTCCATTCATCTCAATCGAGTTATAATTTCCTGTCTTTCTCTTATTCGAATTTTAAATCCATCTAAACAATAGCAACATTCGGATAGCATATACATGATGAAATAAACTAAAAGTTACAGTAGACTAATCACCCTCACCCTCATCGTCATCATAAAGATTATTCAGTTCAAAAGACAAGCTATCAAGTTCCTTTTTCCAAGATCCTATTATTTCTTTAGGTGTAGCCGGCGGCGGATTATCCACTTTATTTTGGACTATCTCAATTTCTCTTTCTAGTTCTTCACGTCTATTGTCCATAGTTTCTGAATATTAGGTTTCTAATCTATTCGTCATTTATATAAACGTCCTGATAATCTGTAATGTTCTGATTGGGTAGTAATTTAACTGATTGAAAATGTAGAAAATAAAAAAGAGGACGAATAATTTTCGCCCTCTTTTAGGTATTATAAAGTGGAGAGAGTATTACTGCTCTACACTGTCAAAATCTACCACAGTTTTTCTGTTAGCCATTACCCTGTCAAAATCTTCTTTAGTACCTACAACAAGCTTATCGAAATCTCGTTGACCGGTTCCTGCAGGAATCAAGTGACCACAAATAACGTTTTCTTTCAAACCTTCCAATCTGTCAACCTTACCATGAATAGCAGCATCGTTAAGAACCTTAGTAGTCTCTTGGAACGACGCAGCCGACATAAAGCTGGTTGTTTGAAGCGCTGCACGGGTGATACCTTGAAGTATCTGATTGGCTGTTGCAGGAATAGCATCACGAACTTCAACGATACGAAGGTCACGACGTTTCAACATCGAGTTTTCGTCTCTCAGTTTACGGGCAGTAACAATCTGACCGGGTTCGAATGTCGAAGAATCTCCTGCATCTACAACAACTTTCTTGCCCCAGATACGATCGTTTTCTTCCATTACCTCATGCTTGTCGATCACTTGTTGCTCAAGGAAACGAGTATCTCCCGGATCAACCACTTCTACCTTACGCATCATCTGACGTACGATAACTTCGAAGTGTTTATCATTGATTTTTACACCTTGCAGACGGTATACATCCTGTACTTCGTTTACAATATATTCTTGAACCGCAGTTGGTCCCATGATTGCAAGAATATCCGAAGGAGTTGTAGCACCATCCGATAAAGGCATACCTGCACGGATAAAGTCATTCTCCTGTACCAGGATTTGTTTAGAAAGCGGAACCAGATATTTCTTTATTTCACCTGTTTTGGATGTAATAATTACTTCTCTGTTACCACGTTTGATCTTACCAAACGAAGCCTCTCCATCAATTTCAGATACAACAGCAGGGTTAGAAGGATTACGTGCCTCGAATAGCTCGGTAACACGAGGGAGACCCCCTGTAATATCACCCGCTTTACCTACTGCACGAGGTATCTTAACTAGTACATCTCCGGCTTTCATTGTGTCGCCGTCTTCTTTGACAACGTGAGCACCAAGAGGTAAACTGTATGTTTTGATTATATTGCCTTTTTCGTCCAGAATGTTTGCTTCGGGAGCTTTGGTCTTATCACGCGATTCGATAATGATCTTTTCTTTCAAACCGGTTTGTTCATCCGATTCTACTTTGTAAGTTACATTTTCGATTACGTTTTCGAACTTAATCTTACCTGTTGCTTCCGATATGATAACAGCATTAAATGGATCCCATTCGCAGATTACATCACCTTTCTTAACGTTGGCTCCATCTTTAAAGTAAAGTTTAGCACCGTAAGGAATATTGTGAGTAAGCAGTACGATTTTAGTATTAGGATCAACCACACGTATTTCAACCAGACGGCTCACTACGATTTGTGCTTTCTTGCCTGTTTCGTCGATAATATCAACAACACGCAAGTCATCAATTTCCAAGATACCATCGTATTTGGTAGTGATGCTGTTTTCAGTAGCAATATTCGAAGCGATACCCCCTACGTGGAACGTACGAAGTGTAAGCTGTGTACCCGGCTCACCGATCGACTGAGCAGCGATAACTCCAACAGCCTCTCCTTTTTGAACCATGCGTCCTGTAGCCAAGTTACGTCCGTAACATTTAGCACAAACACCTTTTTTAGATTCGCAAGTCAATACTGAACGGATTTCGACACGCTCGATTGGTGAATTTTGAATAATTGTAGCAGCTTCTTCTCTGATTTCTTCTCCCGATTCAACAAGGATTTCTCCTGTCAAAGGATGTTGAATATCGTGAACAGAAACACGACCCAACATACGTTCGTATAATGAAGCTACAACTTCTTCGTTGTTTTTAAGTTCTGTACAAATCAAACCACGCAAAGTACCACAGTCTTCTTCGTTGATAATCACATCTTGTGAAACGTCAACCAAACGACGAGTTAAGTATCCTGCATCGGCTGTTTTCAATGCTGTATCGGCAAGACCTTTACGAGCACCGTGGGTAGAGATAAAGTACTCTAACACCGACAGACCTTCTTTAAAGTTAGAAAGGATAGGATTCTCAATAATTTGAGCACCTTCCGCTCCACTTTTTTGAGGTTTTGCCATCAATCCACGCATACCCGACAACTGACGAATCTGTTCTTTCGATCCACGAGCTCCGGAGTCAAGCATCATATATACAGAGTTGAATCCTTGGTTATCTTCCGAAAGTTGTTTCATCAAAATGTTCGACAACTTCGAGTTGATGTGTGTCCAAGTATCAATAATCTGATTATAACGTTCGTTATAGGTGATGAATCCCATATTGTAGTTTCCTAAAATCTGTTCAACTTCATCGTATCCTTGTTTAACAAGCGTTTCTTTTTCTGTGGGGATGATTACATCCTCGAGGTTAAACGACAATCCTCCACGGAATGCCATTGTATATCCAAGATCTTTAATATCATCCAAGAATTGAGCTGTTTTAGCAACTCCTGCCAATTTGATGATATTACCGATAATATCTCTAAGTGATTTTTTAGATAAGATTTCGTTGATAAATCCTACTTCGATCGGTGTATTTTGGTTTACAAGTACACGTCCAACCGTAGTTTCACGCATAATTGTAGCCACTTGCCCTTTCTCGTCAAGATCTCTTACATACACTTTGATAAGGGCATGTATATCAACTTTCTTCTCATTGTAAGCAATGATAGCTTCTTCCGGTCCGTAAAAAGTAAGACCTTCACCTTGCGCTCCTGGACGTATTTTTGTAATATAATACAGTCCCAACACCATGTCCTGAGAAGGTACCGTAATGGGCGCACCGTTAGCAGGGTTCAAGATATTATGAGAAGCAAGCATCAACATTTGAGCTTCCAATACGGCATCATTACCTAGTGGTAAGTGAACAGCCATCTGGTCACCGTCAAAGTCGGCATTGAAGGCAGTACATGAAAGTGGGTGCAACTGGATTGCTTTACCCTCAATCATTTTTGGTTGGAAAGCCTGTATACCCAAACGGTGAAGGGTAGGGGCACGGTTGAGCAATACGGGGTGACCTTTCATCACATGCTCTAGAATATCCCATACAACAGGTTCTTTGCGATCTACAATCTTTTTCGCCGATTTTACCGTTTTCACGATACCACGCTCAATCAATTTACGAATCACAAATGGTTTGAATAGCTCGGCAGCCATGTCTTTAGGAAGACCGCACTCGTGCATCTTCAATTCGGGACCAACGACAATTACCGAACGAGCCGAATAATCGACACGTTTACCCAAAAGGTTTTGACGGAAACGTCCTTGTTTACCCTTCAAACTATCTGAAAGTGACTTAAGAGGACGATTTGATTCTGTTTTGATGGCGCTCGATTTACGAGAGTTATCAAACAATGAATCTACTGCCTCTTGAAGCATACGTTTCTCGTTACGAAGAATTACATCCGGTGCTTTAATGTCGATCAATCGTTTCAAACGGTTGTTACGTATGATAACACGACGATACAAGTCATTTAAGTCAGATGTAGCAAAACGACCTCCATCCAAAGGAACCAGTGGACGAAGTTCGGGTGGAATTACAGGTACAATCTTAACAACCATCCACTCGGGACGGTTTTTGCCTTTCGATCCACGGAAAGCTTCTACAACTTGAAGTTGTTTCAGAGCCTCGTTTTTACGTTGTTGAGAAGTATCTGTATTAGCTCTGTGACGAAGCGTATTAGCCAGTGAATCGAGATTCAAACGAGCTAATAGATCGTAAACAGCTTCAGCTCCCATTTTAGCAATAAACTTGTTTGGATCCATATCGTCCAACAGTTGATTGTCTTTAGGAAGTGTATCTAAGTGATTCAGATATTCTTCTTCGGTAAGCAGGTCTTTATAAGCAACACCTTCTTCTTCTTTGATACCAGCTTGTATTACAACATAACGTTCGTAATAAATGATCATATCAAGTTTCTTGGTTGGTATACCAAGAAGATAACCCATTTTGTTAGGTAAAGAACGGAAATACCAGATGTGAGCAACAGGCACCACCAAGTGGATGTGACCAGTGCGCTCGCGTCTTACTTTTTTCTCAGTAACCTCTACACCACAACGGTCGCAGACGATACCTTTATATCGGATACGTTTGTATTTACCGCAATGACATTCGTAGTCTTTTACCGGACCAAAAATACGTTCGCAAAACAAACCGTCACGTTCGGGTTTGTATGTACGATAGTTGATGGTTTCGGGTTTCAAGACTTCACCGCTTGAATTTTCCAGAATTTCTTCGGGAGAAGCAAGACTTACCGTGATTTTTGAAAAGCTACTCTTTACTTTACTATCTTTTCTAAAAGCCATATATCAAATTATATAAAGAGGTAATTTATTTCTTCAATTAGTCAATGAATTAATGTGCTTATGTGCCAACTTTCATTTTTCGTATAATTGGCACATTTGCAAACTATTTTATTGACTCATTAATCTTTAATCAAGAGTTACGCTCAAACCAAGACCTCTCATTTCATGTAACAATACATTCAATGATTCAGGAATACCCGGTTGTGGCATTGGTTCGCCCTTCACAATAGCTTCGTAAGCTTTAGAGCGTCCCATCACGTCATCCGACTTGATCGTAAGTATTTCTTGCAAGATGTGAGCAGCACCAAATGCTTCAAGTGCCCAAACCTCCATCTCTCCGAAACGTTGACCCCCAAATTGTGCCTTACCCCCAAGAGGTTGTTGCGTAATAAGCGAGTATGGTCCGATAGAACGGGCGTGCATCTTGTCTTCAACCATGTGACCCAGTTTCAACATGTAGATAATACCTACCGTTGCAGTTTGGTCAAAACGATCTCCTGTACCACCATCGTATAAGTATGCTTTACCGTAACGAGGCACACCTGCTTTGTCAGTCCATTCGTTAAGGTCGTCAAGGCTAGCTCCGTCAAAAATAGGAGTAGCAAACTTCACGCCTAACTCTTTTCCTGCCCAACCAAGTACAGTTTCGAAAATCTGTCCAAGATTCATACGAGAAGGCACACCAAGTGGATTCAGTACAATATCAACCGCAGTTCCGTCGGGTAAGAATGGCATATCTTCTTGACGAACGATACGAGACACAATACCTTTGTTACCGTGACGTCCAGCCATCTTATCACCTACCTGCACTTTACGTTTCTTAGCCACGTATACTTTTGCGATTTGTACAATACCCGATGGAAGTTCATCACCGATTGTAAGATCGAAGCGTTTACGTTTCAATTCAGCGTCAAGCTCTTTGTACTTACGTAGATAATTTACAATTACGCTCTTAATAAGCTCATTTTTATTATCATCGACAGTCCATTTACTTACTTGTATCGATTCGAAGTCGATGCCGTCAAGTGCCGATTTTGTAAATTTAGCACCCTTAGCAATAACATCTGTATTCAAATAATCTTTTACTCCTTGAGATGCTTTACCCTCGGTCAGAACCAATAGCTTATCAACTAAAATAGTTTTTTGTTTAGCCATTTTTTCTTCGTACTCTTCGTCTAATTTAGGAAGCAACGCTTTGCTCGAAAGTTTTGTTTTTCCTTTTTTAGCTGCTTTAGAGAACAAATTAGTTCCGATGACAACACCTTTCAATGATGGAGAAGCTTTCAATGAAGCATCTTTCACATCGCCGGCTTTGTCTCCGAATATGGCACGCAAAAGTTTTTCCTCAGGTGAAGGATCAGACTCTCCCTTAGGAGTAATCTTACCAATAAGAATGTCGCCGGGACCTACACGAGCTCCAATGCGAACGATTCCTCTTTCGTCCAAGTCTTTAGTTGCTTCTTCACTAACGTTAGGAATGTCAGAAGTTAATTCTTCCACACCACGTTTAGTATCACGTACATCAAGAGAAAACTCTTCTACGTGAACAGATGTAAATACGTCTTCACGAACAATACGCTCGTTCAATACGATAGCATCCTCAAAGTTGTAACCCTTCCAAGGCATGAAAGCAACCTTAAGGTTCTTTCCGATAGCCAATTCGCCATCTTCAGTAGAGTATCCTTCGGTCAGAATGTCACCTGCTGCTACACGTTGACCTTTTTCGCATGTTGGACGAAGGTCAATAGTTGTATTCTGGTTAGTTTTTCTGAACTTAGGTATAATATATGTCTTAACAGCACTGTCGAAGCTTATAAATTCTTCGTCATCCGTGCGGTCATATTTAATTTTGATAGTACTCGCATCTACATACACGATTTCGCCGGCACCTTCTGCCACGATTTGTGTACGAGAGTCTTTAATCAACAAGCCCTCGATACCTGTTCCCACGATAGGAGCTTCGGTACGAAGTAAAGGAACTGCCTGACGCATCATATTCGATCCCATCAATGCACGGTTGGCATCATCATGCTCCAAGAAAGGAATCAACGATGCTGCAATAGATGCAATTTGAGTAGGCGATACGTCCATCAATTCGATTTCCTCAGGACCTACTACCGGATAGTCGGCATCCTGACGAGCTTTGATACGAGTATTGATGAAGTTACCATTATCATCTAAAGGAGCATTTCCTTGAGCGATAATTTTTTCTTCCTCCTCCTCGGCTGCAAGATAAATAATGCCGTCAGCAGAAAGATCTACTTGTTTGTTGGTAATCTTACGATAAGGAGTTTCGATAAATCCTAGTTCATTAATCTTAGCATACACACAAAGAGAAGAGATAAGACCAATATTTGGTCCCTCAGGAGTTTCAATAGGACACAAACGACCATAGTGAGTGTAGTGAACGTCACGTACCTCGAAACCTGCTCTTTCACGAGAAAGTCCACCAGGTCCTAGTGCCGACATACGACGTTTGTGGGTAATCTCAGCCAAAGGATTGGTTTGATCCATGAACTGAGAAAGCGCATTCGTTCCGAAGAATGTATTTACGACAGATGAAATAGTTTTCGCATTGATCAAGTCAATAGGAGTAAACACCTCATTGTCACGAACATTCATTCTCTCACGAATGATACGAGCCATACGGTTAAGACCAACTCCAAACTGGTTGTAAAGTTGCTCTCCTACAGTACGTACACGTCTGTTACTTAAGTGGTCAATATCATCTACAATTGCTTTAGAGTTGATAAGCTCAATTAAATATTTTATGATTTCGATTATATCTTCTTTAGTAAGAACACGTACGTCAACGCTCGTATTCAAACCAAGTTTTTTGTTTATTCTGTATCGACCTACTTCTCCTAAATCGTAACGTTTTTCAGAGAAGAACAAACTGTTGATAACCTCGCGTGCGCTGGTATCGTCAGCCGGTTCGGCGCTGCGCAATTGTCGGTAGATATGACGAACTGCATCTATTTCGGAGTTACTTGGGTCTTTTTGTAAAGTGTTGTAGATAATAGTATAATCCGAAGCATTTTGGCTGCTCTTATGCAACAATACCGAAGCTACACCAGAGTCGAGAATAGCATCCATGTGGTCTTTCTCAACAATCGTTTCGCGTTCGATTATAACTTCATTTCGTTCTATCGAAGTAACCTCTCCGGTGTCCTCATCAACAAAATCTTCCATCCAAGTTTTAAGGATACGGGCAGCAAGCCTGCGTCCTTCAATCTTTTTTAGATTTTGCTTGTTTACTTTAACTTCCTCGGCAAGGTCAAATATTTCAAGAATATCTTTATCACTCTCAAACCCGATAGCCCTAAGCAGGGTAGTAACCGGTAATTTCTTTTTACGGTCGATATAAGCATACATGACACTGTTGATGTCTGTTGCGAACTCGATCCAAGATCCCTTGAATGGAATGATACGGGCAGAATATAACTTGCTGCCATTAGCATGTACACTTTGACCGAAAAATACACCCGGCGAACGGTGAAGTTGCGATACAACAACACGCTCGGCTCCATTGATGACAAAAGTACCTTTCTCTGTCATGTATGGAATTAGTCCAAGGTATACGTCTTGAATTACTGTATCGAAATCCTCATGATCGGGGTCAGTACAGTAAAGTTTCAGCTTTGCCTTAAGAGGAACACTATAGGTTAAGCCTCGCTCAGTACACTCGTCGATAGTATAACGGGGAGGATCTATATAGTAGTCCAAAAATTCTAACACAAAATTGTTGCGAGTATCAGCAATCGGAAAATTCTCAGCAAAAACTTTATATAAGCCTTCTTTCTTTCTTTTTTCGGGAGGTGTATCAAGCTGTAAAAAGTCTCTGAAAGACTTTAATTGTACTTCAAGAAAGTCCGGATAATGAAGAGGATTTTTTATTGAAGCAAAGTTGATTCTTTGATTTGTTGTAGTTGAAGACATGGAATGCTCTTTTTTTTGAACTAATTACTTTTGACGCAAAAAGGTCAAGAACCTCCTTCTCAGAAGGTTCTCAACCAACATCCTGATTAACAGGATCTTTTTGTTTTATTTAAGCTCAATTTCAGCTCCGGCTTCTTCCAATTGTTTTTTCAATGCATCAGCTTCGTCTTTGCTAGCACCTTTTTTCAATTCAGAAGGAGCAGCATCTACTAGATCTTTCGCTTCTTTCAAACCTAAACCTGTAAGTTCTTTAACAGCTTTTACGATAGCTAGTTTGTTTGCACCAGCAGATTTCAAGATAACATCAAATGCTGTTTTTTCTTCAGCAACTTCTGCTGCAGCAGCAGGAGCAGCAACGGCAACAGCTGCAGCAGCTGGTTCGATACCGTATTCTGTTTTAAGAGTTTCAGCTAATTCGCTAACTTCTTTAACTGTCAAATTTACTAGTTGTTCAGCAATAGCTTTTATATCTGCCATTTTTGTATGTATTAAAATTGTTATTACTTCTTTTGTTTAATTTATCTTTTCGATAGAGTCTCAAGTACTCCGTGGATGGTGTTACCACCCGATTGAAGAGCCGACACAACGTTCTTGATTGGCGATTGTAACAATCCGACAACCTCTCCGATAAGTTCGTTTTTGCTCTTGACATTTACTAACGCTTTTAGGTTTTGAGCTCCTATATAGAAGCTTTCTTGCACGTATGCAGCCTTAAGCGAAGGTACACCTTCTTTGCTATATTTGTCTATTAATTTAGCAGGGGCATTGGCAACGTTAGAAAACATGATAGCTGTGTTTCCTTTCAAGACCGGAGTCAATTCAGAAAAATCGGTATCTAATGAATCTAATGCTTTTTGCAACAAGGTATTTTTAACTACCATCAACTTGATATCGCTTTTGTAGCATTCAGCTCTCAAAGCGCTGGTTTTTGCTGCATTAAGTGTAGAGATATCAGTTAGATAAAAGTAATCATAACCTTTTATCGTAGCTGCAATGGTATCTATAATAGTGCTTTTGTCTTCCTTTCTCATAATTCCGTAGTTTTAATTAGTTTTCGTCTACTGATTTAGGGTCGATCTTAATACCCGGACTCATAGTGCTAGAAAGAAATACACTCTTCACATAAGTACCTTTAGCCGAACTAGGTTTCAATTTGATAAGCGTGTTGATAAACTCTTTCGCATTATCTCTGATTTGATCGGCAGTAAATGATACTTTACCTATAGATGCATGGATAATACCGGTTTTGTCGACCTTAAAGTCAATTTTACCTGCTTTCACCTCAGTAACAGCTTTTGCTACGTCAACAGTAACAGTACCGCTCTTGGGGTTAGGCATAAGACCACGAGGACCTAGTACACGACCTAAAGCTCCGATTTTACCCATAATGGCAGGTTGAGTGATGATAACATCGATATCAGTCCAGCCACCTTTTATTTTTTCGATATATTCGTCAAGACCTACATGGTCTGCTCCGGCTTCTTTAGCAGCAGCTTCGGCGTCCGGCGAACATAATACAAGAACTCTAACCTGTTTTCCTGTACCATGAGGAAGAGATACAACACCTCTTACCATCTGGTTAGCTTTACGTGGATCGACACCCAAACGTACATCTACGTCCACAGATGCATCAAATTTGCTTGTTGTGATTTCTTTCACAAGCGCAGATGCGTCTTTAAGTGAATAAGATTTCCCTGCTTCAATCTTGCTAAAAGCTAACTTTTGATTTTTTGTAAGTTTACCCATTTCTCAATTGAAGTTTATTTATTTAACATCAGGGAAAGCCCCTTTTACGGTGATCCCCATACTGCGAGCTGTTCCGGCAACCATTTTCATAGCCGATTCGATTGTAAAACAATTCAAATCGGTCATTTTATCTTCTGCTATAACTTGCACTTGTTCCCAAGTTATCTCAGAGATTTTTTTACGGTTAGGTTCAGCAGAACCACTTTTAAGCTTAGTAAGCTCAAGTAGTTGTATTGCTACAGGAGGATTTTTGATTATGAAATCAAAAGACTTATCAGCATAGTAAGTAATTACTACCGGTAATATTTTACCTGCTTTGTCTTGAGTTCTGGCATTAAATTGCTTGCAGAAATCCATAATGTTGATCCCTTTGGAACCTAAAGCAGGTCCTACGGGAGGTGATGGATTTGCTGCACCGCCTTTAATTTGTAATTTTACTTGTCCAGCAATTTCTTTAGCCATTTTTGTTTTAAATTTTTCTGTTTTTGTTTAAAACTTTAGTGGAAAATCAATAAAATGCGTAACCAAATTTATTGTTCTTTTTCGACTTGTAAGTAATTCAATTCGAGAGGAGTTTTCCTTCCAAATATCTTCACCATCACTTTGAGTTTTTTCTTCTCTGCATTTACTTCTTCAATAATACCCGAGAAACCGTTGAATGGTCCGTTATTGACCTTTACAGTTTCGCCTACGATATATTGAACATCCATTTCTTCAGACTGCTCGTCCAACTCGTCCATTGTACCCAAAATGCGATTTACTTCAGATTGGCTCAACGGTTGAGGATTTGTAGCATTAGGAAGAAAGCCGGCAACATAGTTAATGTTGCGAAGTTCGTGTACAACTTCACCCACCAAAGCAGCTTCTATCAAAATATATCCAGGCAGGTAAGCTCTTTCTTTAAGAACCTTTTTCCCGTTACGCATGATATAAGTCTTTTCGGTAGGTATAAGAACTTGAGAAATGTATTTTCCTAAATCGGTCTTCTTTATTTCCGCCTCAAGATACTCTTTGACCTTATTTTCTTTTCCGCTAACAGCACGTAGTACGTACCATTTCTTTTCGATTTCAGTCATTTTAATAAATTAAAGAGGATTATTATACAAGATTGTAAACAACAGACTTAAGAAGCCACTCGAAAGCAGAATCTATACCAAACACTACCACAGCCATAATAAAGGAAGCTACCATGACTATAACCGCACTGCTTGTTAGTTCTGCACGCGAAGGCCAGGAAACCTTGTGTACAAGTTCGTTATATGAGTCTTTTACGTATTGAATTATTTTTTTCATTACTCTTAAGAGATTTGCACGGGTTGAGAGACTCGAACTCCCGACACCTGGTTTTGGAGACCAGTGCTCTACCGACTGAGCTAAACCCGTAAAATAAGTCGGCTACATGATTATAGCCGACTTGGCTTTATTTGATTGAATAAATATTATTCAACAATTTCTGTAATCTGACCAGCACCTACTGTACGACCACCTTCGCGGATTGCGAAACGTAGACCTACGTTACATGCTACTGGGTAAATCAATTCTACATTGATTGTCAAGTTATCACCTGGCATTACCATGTCAGTTCCTTCCGGAAGAGTGATTTCACCTGTTACGTCCAATGTACGGATGTAGAATTGAGGACGGTATTTATTGTGGAATGGAGTGTGACGTCCACCTTCTTCTTTTTTCAAGATATACACCTCAGCTTTGATTTTAGTGTGAGGAGTTACTTTTCCCGGGTGAGTGATAACCATACCACGTTTGATATCGTCTTTATCAACACCACGAAGTAAAAGACCCACGTTATCGCCTGCTTGACCTTCGTCTAGGATTTTACGGAACATTTCAACACCGGTTACTACCGATTTTTTTCCTTCAGCTCCAAGACCGATGATTTGAACCTCTTCTGAAGTTTTGATGATACCTGTTTCGATACGACCTGTTGCTACTGTACCACGACCTGTGATCGAGAATACGTCTTCAACCGGCATAAGGAAAGGTTTGTCAACATCACGTGGAGGTAATTCAATCCAACTATCAACAGCGTTCATAAGTTCTAGAACTTGGCTAACCCAAGGCTCAACACCGTTAAGTGCTCCAAGAGCTGATCCACGGATAACTGGAGTATTGTCACCGTCGAAGTTGTAGAATGAAAGAAGTTCTCTCATTTCCATTTCAACTAGTTCTAACATCTCTTCGTCTTCAACGATATCGCATTTGTTCATGAATACAACTAGACGAGGTACGTTTACCTGACGTGCTAAAAGGATGTGCTCACGAGTTTGAGGCATAGGACCATCAGTTGCAGCAACTACAATGATAGCTCCGTCCATTTGTGCAGCACCAGTAACCATGTTCTTTACGTAGTCGGCGTGACCTGGACAGTCAACGTGAGCGTAGTGACGATTTTCTGTTTGATATTCTACGTGAGAAGTATTGATAGTGATACCACGTTCTTTTTCTTCAGGAGCGTTATCGATTTGATCAAAAGATTTAGCTTCAGAGAACCCTTTATCTGCTAATACTTTAGTGATAGCAGCAGTAAGAGTAGTTTTACCGTGGTCAACGTGACCGATTGTACCGATATTTACGTGTGGTTTCGACCGGTTAAAATGTTCTTTTGCCATAATAAAGTGTACTTATTAATTAATGATTGCTTTTAATTCGTTTTTGTAGGTGAACCAAATCACCATTCTTATATTGCCTGTCGCAATCTCTAGAGCCTATGACGGGACTTGAACCCGTGACCTCTTCCTTACCAAGGAAGTGCTCTACCAACTGAGCTACATCGGCGATGAGAGCGAAAGACGGGACTCAAACCCGCGACCCTCAGCTTGGAAGGCTAATGCTCTATCAACTGAGCTACTTTCGCATATAAAACGTGGGCAGTGATGGATTCGAACCACCGTAAGCGTAAGCTATCTGAGTTACAGTCAGACCCATTTGGCCACTCTGGTAACTGCCCTTTTCAGTTATCAGTGAACAGATATCAGTGAAATTTATTCACTGTTGACTGCCAACTGTTGACTGTTTTTGTGAGCCTCTTGTCGGATTCGAACCAACGACCCCGAGATTACAAATCACGTGCTCTGGCCAACTGAGCTAAAGAGGCAATAGCCTGATTATTGCTAATAATAATCGCCGTTTCGCAGATGTGCTTTATGCGAAACGGCGACAAAAATAGAAAGAAATTTCTTAACTCCCAAGAAAATGTCCGTTAATTTTACTTGGCTTGTGCTTTTTCTTTATACTTGATCAGCTGCTTTTCTAATGCTTCGGCGCATAAGTCAACTGCCTCTTCGAAACTTTCGGCTGTTTTGTGGGCGTAAAGTTCATCGCTCTTGACGTTTAGCTTTATCGAAGCGTCTTTATTGTTGTTACTCTCCGGTTTGGTTACTTTAAGTATAATATCTGCACTTAATATGTCGTCGGAATATTTTTCTAATTTAATTACTTTCTTTTGAATAAACTCTCTGAGTTTTTCACTAGCGTCAAAGTGTACAGCTTGAATTTTAATGTCCATCATGATGATTCCTCCTTTTGTTTTAATAGTTACGCTCGAGGATGAGCTTTATTGTATATTTTTTTAAGTTCGTCAAAAGATGTATGCGTATATATTTCGGTAGAGGCGAGGCTCGAATGCCCCAACAATTCTTTTACCGCATTGATATCTGCACCATTATTGAGCATTCCCGTTGCAAAGGAATGTCTTAGTACGTGTGGACTTGCTTTCGCCAAAGTAGGAATCCACTTGAGATGACTGCTTACTACCCGATGAATAAGCATCGGATAGATGGGCTCTCCATCCTTTTTAACAAAAAAGGCAGTCGTTTGGTTCTCGAAATTATTATTGCGGATTTCGAGATAGGCGTCTACCAAGGCTATTGTGTTTTTGCTAATAGGTATGATTCTCTGTTTGTTACGCTTTCCGGTTACCCTTACACTACCCGTATAAAGATCTACATCTCGATCCGTTAATCCGATCAGTTCGGCTCGCCGCATACCTGTTACATAGAATAACTCAAGAATAACTTTGTCTCTAAATGATTCATAATCGCTGTCTTGAGTTTCTAAATCAAGTACCTTTTCCATGTCGGAATAATTGACGAACGAAGGTATAGGCTTTTTTGCTTTAGGACCGCTTATTTTTTTTAACGGACTTATAGATACCCGTCCCATTTTTTGTAAGAACCGATAAAATGATTTCAAAGAACTCAATTTTCTGTTGACAGATCGGGCTGATGTTTTTGCTTCCATCAGCGAAATAATCCATGCCCTTACGATGTCTCCCTCTACAGTTTCTAATTCGACATTGGGGTAATGTATTTCTACAAAATTCTTGAACTGGGTAAGGTCGCTATAATAAGAAATCTCCGTATGAGAAGAATAGTTCTTTTCATAACGGAGATAATCTCTATATTTATCAACTATCGTCATTCTTAACCTTTCTAAGTTCAGAGACGAAGTTATGCAATCGTTGTTATAAATACAAATGTTTTAGTCTTCTATTTGATGAAGTTTTTGTACATATGCAGCGTGTATTCTTTGTTTTCTATTTGTAATTGATGGTTTTTCAAATGCTTGACGACGTCTAAGCTCTTTTACAACACCTGTTTTCTCAAATTTTCTTTTGAATTTTTTAAGTGCTTTCTCAATGTTTTCACCTTCTTTAATAGGAACAACTATCATAATTTTTTTGTTTTTAAATTTCTATTTGTAAAAAAAATACGTTTTGATTTATTAAAATAAACCCTCCTCAATCTAATCTAATTGATTTGGATAGATACATAATTGCTTCGATTTTTATTCTAAAGCCTATGTTTCAGTACTATATTATTCTAAGTATTAATCAAAACCTCCCTTCTTTTTCGGGGGGCAAAGATATATCTTTCGGCGAGAACCACAAAAAAAACGAGAGAAATTATTTAAAGTTGGTTTGAATTTTTAGAAAAATGAAGTTGAAGACTCATAAAGTTAGGGCAAACGCCTGAAAAATATCCTTGCTTCGAGGGCACCGATAAGGGGTTGTCCTAAAAATCTACTCAAGCGGTCTCACTGCGAACGTAGAGAAGCAATCCCACATAAAACTAGGGAGATTGCTTCACTATATTCGCAATGACGACACAAAATACACCTTTTAGGACATTTTTGATTTTCTCTTGTAACTCGTAATTAGCTATCTACTCTTTTGCTTTCAAAGAAATTATAGGTAGATATTCGGACGTAACCAATTCTTTGATCTTATCGTATGGTAGTGTAACTTCAACCAATCCATCCGAATAAGGGGCTACATCATAATTGTTGTATACATATACAATACCTTTGTTACTAAAATAAAAGTTACTACTTGGCACTATAGATTCGGGATCGAGCAATGTAATAGTATCACCCTGCGAATTTAAAGTTTTAGCCAAATTGTCTTTGATATATTGTGTTAACTTGTCTTTACTTCCGTTTTTGAATAGCTTCTCCTGATTTATGAGAGCCCCGTTACGAGTATCTATGTTATAATACGAGATATATTGCGAGCCATGAGCGCCACCCATATATTCGTTGGCTTCAGTTCGGGCTGTAATACTCATATTTGTGGTGTCAAATACCGTAGTTGTAACATTCTTATAATAATCCGAAAGATCACTATTATCTTTTATTGCCAGTTTGGTCATGTCAATACTTTCGCTGATCGATCTGTTAACAAGGGTGTCAAATGCCGATTTGGGAGTTAAATTTTTATTGTCGTCTCCCGAAAAAGCGGCAGCAAAATGCGATTGTATGATGGTCAATAATGAGTCGTTTCCTATTTGAGAAGGATAGTTAAATTCGAAATTTAGCTTTATTCCGCCTTTAGTGGAGTCAGTATCTAGAAAGATTTTTTTTTCGAGAGTTAGCTTGTCAAACTTCCATTTTTGACTTTCGGTAATAGTAGGCGGTGTCTTTTTACAAGCGGTGATCGTCACAATCAGCAATAAAATAGCGAGACTAATTTTTTTCATAATCGAGGGGATTATCATTTATTAAGAACAAATTTAAAATAAAAACGCATTTTGGATACAATAAGTTCAATTAACAATCGTTTATAAAGCGTAATAAATACTAAAGGGAAAATCAAAAAGTAGTAAAAGAGGAGCCTATGGATGAAAAATCTACACAAGTTACAGGCGATGAAAAATTATTAAAAATGTTGACAGAAAAAAAAGGACCGTCAGCAAAAACTTTAAGCTTCTTAAAGATGTTTGCGCATAGTTATTATGCCGATCCGTCATTGCCAGAGTCAATTAATACTGCATGTTTAAATTAATAATGTGGTAATCAAGAAGATAAAACAGTCTTTCCTCTAAATATGGGGAAAGGCTGTTTTTTTATTATCTTTGTCGATATTCAGATCAGTTATAAGTCAACAATTATCAGTCAACAGGCTTGTAATTTGCAACTTGTAACTCATAACTTTAAATAATTATGAGTCATAAAATATCACCATCGCTTCTTTCTGCCGATTTTTTGAATCTGCAAGAAGATATTGAGATGTTAAATAACAGTGAAGCTGATTGGTTACATTGTGATGTAATGGACGGGGTATTTGTTCCTAACATATCTTTTGGCTTTCCGGTATTGGAGCGTGTTAAAGAAATAGCTAAAAAACCGTTGGATGTACATTTGATGATTGTGCAGCCCGAAAAATTTATTCAACAAGTAAAAGATATAAATGCCTATATGATGACCGTGCATTACGAAGCATGTACACATCTTCATCGTACGGTAGGAGCAATACATGATGCAGGAATGAAGGCGGGAGTAACTCTAAATCCGCATACACCTGTAGAATTTTTGGAAGATATTCTCGAAGACCTGGATATGGTTCTGATCATGTCTGTGAATCCCGGATTTGGCGGTCAGCGATTTATTGAGAGATCGCTCAATAAAGTGGCACGTCTAAGACAAATGATAGACGAACGCAATCTCTCTACATTGATAGAAGTAGATGGCGGTGTTAATCTAACAACCGGCAAACGTTTACTCGAAGCCGGAGCCGATGTGCTTGTTGCAGGCAATGCAGTATTTTCGGCACCCAATCCAACCCAAATGATCCATGAATTGAAAAACTTATAAGATTCAACTTCAAATATGGAGAAAATTCTGAAAGCTCCGTTTTTTAAGTTGTTGTTACCTCTTCTTTTGGGTATTGTTGTTCAATATTATTGCCATATAGGAAAGTGGAGTATAATTCCGATTGTCTTGGGACTCGGTATTATACTCTTTTCGTATCTACAGCCAAAGTCTAAAATATTAGGAGAGCAATATAGGTTTGGTTATGGAATTTGTTTCGTTTTGGTGGGCATAGGAATTATTTCAACCATGTTGAGGCAGCAGATTTCGGCTTTTACGTTTCCCGATGTAAGCGAGGTGTATACAGCCACCGTTATCGATTTACCCCAAGAAAAGCCCAACTCCTATGCGTATAAAGTAAAACTCAAAAACCCTGATAAATTAATTGTCTGCTATTTCTCTAAACAGGGTACTTTGAGAGATTTAAAAGTAGGAGATACTTTCACCTTTTTTTCTCAAATACAAGCATTTAAAAGCATAGGTAATCCCGATGAATTTGATTATGCCCGTTATATGTACAACAAAGGCTACTCGGGTATGTCATTTGTCAGATCCGATAGATGGCAAAAAGAAAAATCGATGGATGCTGACCTGTTTATCAAAGCAGTAAAAAGCCGACAATATATATTGAACTTATTCCAATCACTAGATCTTAGTCCGGATGAGTATGGCATGCTTTCGGCACTCACATTAGGCTATACCGATGCTTTGTCGGAAGAAGTAGTCGAATCGTTCCGAGCCACAGGAGTTGCCCATATTTTGGCAGTGAGCGGTATACATGTAGGGATTATTTTTATCATTATTTCGTCTTTGTTGGGCTTTGTGCGGCGGCACTCAAAATATAATTGGATAAAGCAAGTTGTTATTATCCTATTGCTGTGGGTGTATGTGTTTGTTATAGGTTTTCCGCCATCGGTAGTGAGGGCTTGTATAATGCTTACGGCATTTTGTGCAGCTACTTCGCTTGGTCGGAAGAGCTATTCGTATAATACACTGTTTATGACGGCTTTTGTGATGCTGGTTTGGAATCCTTTCTGGCTGTTCGATATGGGTTTTCAATTGAGTTTCTTAGCCGTATTATCGATGCTGCTTCTCATGCCGGCGATATCAAATACTATGCCTGTTAAGAATAAATATTTGAGGTATTTTCGTGATATATTTAGTGTATCGCTGTCGGTACAGTTGGGCATATTTCCGCTGTGTTTGTATTACTTTGGCACATTTCCTCTCTATTTTTTTATCACTAATTTGATTATTATTCCTTTGATGACACTGGCTCTCTATGATGCCATTCTTATTGCATTTTTGAGTGCAATGGGTATTTTTATGCCTTCGCTTGCAGCTTCTCTTAATTATTTGCCAATTGGTGCATTTAAGTTATTGGTTAAGGGGGCAACCTCAACCTCTTTGTTTTTCGAACATCTTCCCTATGCTTCATTACAGAATCTAAAGCCTTCTTTTATCGGTCTTATTTTACTTTGGATAATGGTTGTGTCTCTCATTTATTTTATGGTAAAAAAGAAAGCTAAGGCGCTAATCATATCCTTAATCTGTATATTGTTTTTGATAGGGATAGGCATCAGATCGATAATAGAGAATAAAAATACGTTGATGGTTTATAACAGACCTCCATCGACCCAAATTGTATATCAAATAGGCTATTCCAAAGAAGAAATAACCGAAGTAAGTGCTAATAAACTAATCCGTCTGAATAAAACAAAATACTTGATAGTAACCAATGATGTGTGGAAAGGCAAACTGCCAAAGGAAAAAATGAAGGTCGATTATCTTCACTTGATCGAAAATAATTCGTTATCATTATATTCTCTTAATCAAGTTTTTGAAATAGATAAAGTGGTACTCGATGGTTCGTTGTCACAAAAAACACTACAAAGATTTGTATTAGAATGTGAAAAATTACGAATTCCCTATTACGATGTGTCGGATAATGGAGTTTTACGGATATTTTTTTAGTATTTTTGCACAAATGTGTTTTAATCAAGGACGGAGATGCCTACTTGCTATTGCAAAACTATAGCAGACACAGTTTGTTATAAGATTTAGATTAACGTAGCAATTATATTTACTTTACGAGGAATGTTTACAAAAATAATAGATCAAGATAAGATAACCAAAGTAGCCGATTTAATTGATAAAGCAGACAAAGCTGTTATTGTAACACATGTTTCGCCCGATGGCGATGCAATAGGCTCTTCTTTAGGATTGTATCATTATTTGATAGATCAGGGGTTGGATGCAACTATCGTTGTGCCTAACGAGTTTCCCTATTTTTTGAAATGGTTGAAAGGATCGAAAGATATTCTTATTTATGAAAAATATCCCGAATTTTCAGAAAAACTGATTAGCGATGCCGATCTGATATTTTGTTTAGACTTCAATGTGCTGAGCCGCATCAAAGAAGTAGGGGTGGCAGTTGAAGCATCTAAAGCAAAAAAAATACTGATAGACCATCATCCCGATCCGTCGGATTTCAGTACAGTATGTATTTCGCATCCCGAAATATCATCAACAAGTGAGCTTGTTTTTAGATTGATATGTCGTATGGGCGATTTTGAAGTGATGAGTAAACATTCGGCAGAGGCAATTTATATGGGAATGATGACCGATACCGGGGCATTTACATACAACTCCAACGATTCGCAGATATATTATATTATAGCTCATTTGCTTAATAAGGGGATAGATAAAGACCTTATCTACTCCAAAGTATACCATAGTTATACGCCCGACCGATACCGTATGATGGGACACATGTTGTCGGAGCGTATGAAGATATACGACCAATATGGTGCCGCTTTAATATGGTTGGATAATGAAGATCAAAAGACATTCCATTCACAAAAAGGCGATACCGAAGGCTTTGCTAATTTGCCTTTAAATATAAAAGGAGTAACTTTCTCTGCTTTTTTGAGAGAAGATAACGATATGATTAAAATATCACTGCGTTCGCAAGGTGATTTTCCGTGCAATAAGTTTGCGGCTCAATGCTTCAATGGTGGAGGTCACTTAAATGCTTCGGGTGGTGAGTTTTACGGGTCGCTAGCAGAAGCAATAGAGCTTTTTGAGCGTACTCTTCCCGAATATGCTGATTTGTTGATAAATAATAAAAATAACCTGGATAAAAAATGAAAAAAGGATTAGGACTGATTTGTTTTATGATCGGTTTGTGCGTTGTTTTCGGTGCTTGTAGCAAGAGCGATACATATGCAGATAAATTGAACGAAGAACGTAAAAATATTAGCCGTTTTATCAATGAACATGATATTGTTGTATTGAGCTCATACCCCTCAAGTGGTGTTTTTAAGCCAAATGAGTACTTTAAAGATCCCCTTACCGGTGTTTATATAAATGTAATAGATTCGGGCAATGGCAATAGGGCAAGCGTAGCCAAGCGTTCTTTGGTGAATGTTCGTTTTTTTGGGGCGATGAAATTGCCTGCAAGCGAATCGGATACTATCAGCAACTATATACCGGGATTGCAACCTTTCTCACTTACTTATGGTATTACAGCCACTTACAATGCCGCAAATCCTGGTTCGCTTGAGTATTTTTATTTGTCGCCGGGTGTGGCTGCTCCTTTACAGTTTGTGGGCGAAAATGCCATAGTAAGCCTAATTGTGCCTTTTTCAAGTGGCTCTACTTATCAAAAGGCAGCATATAAAGCAATGTATTATACTAAATTACAATATACACGAATCGTTAACTAACCCCCCTATAAAGCGTTATCATGGCATTAATTAAATCAATCTCAGGTATCAGAGGTACTATCGGCGGAGTTGCCGGCGAAGGTCTGAATCCACTTGATGCAGTTAAATTTGTTTCGGCTTATGCCACTTTTATTAAGAAAAATACCACTGCTAAAAGCAATAAAATAGTAGTTGGACGCGATGCCCGCATCTCGGGGGCTATGATGGAGCAGGTTGTAGTAGGCGCTCTGATGGGAATAGGCTTTGATGTAGTAAACATTGGTTTGGCTACCACACCTACCACCGAATTGGCTACTGCCATGGAAGGAGCTTGCGGAGGTATTATACTTACAGCAAGCCATAATCCACGTCAATGGAATGCCTTGAAACTTCTCAATCAGGATGGCGAATTTTTGAACGCCGAAGAGGGTGCCGAAGTTCTTCGGATAGCCGAAGCCGAAGATTTTATTTTTGCAGATGTAGATCATTTGGGAAAAGTAACCCACAAAGATTATTCGGATGCACACATCAAAGCAGTACTAGATCTTAAATTGGTGGATGTAGCTGCAATTAGAGCTGCCAATTTTAAAGTAGCGATAGATTGTGTAAACTCAGTAGGAGGAATTGTAGTACCTAAATTGCTTAACGCATTAGGTGTAAATCATATAATTGAATTGAACTGCGAACCTACAGGCGATTTTGCTCACAACCCCGAGCCTTTAGCCGAAAATTTGACCGAAATTTCGGGATTAATGAAATCGGGCAAAGCCGATGTGGGTATAGTAGTAGATCCGGATGTAGATCGTTTGGCTCTTGTAGACGAGAAAGGCGAAATGTTTGGCGAAGAATATACACTGGTAGCTGTTGCCGATTATGTATTGAAGCATACTCCGGGCAATACCGTATCTAATCTAAGCTCGAGCCGAGCATTGCGTGACGTAACCAATCGTTATGGCATGAAATATAATGCCGCAGCAGTAGGAGAGGTGAATGTAACTACCAAGATGAAAGATACCAATGCTGTCATTGGCGGCGAGGGAAATGGGGGGGTAATATATCCTGCCAGCCATTATGGTCGCGATTCTTTGGTAGGCATAGCATTGTTCTTGACTCATTTGGCACACGAGAAAAAAACCGTGAGCGAGTTACGTGCAACTTATCCCGAATATTATATTGCGAAACAAAAAATAGAGTTAACACCCGAAATAGATGTGGATGCAATTTTGAAGGCTGTAAAAGATAAATTTTCGGCATATGATGTAACTGATATCGACGGGGTGAAAATAGATTTTCCGGACAAATGGGTACATTTGCGTAAGTCGAATACAGAGCCTATTATTCGTATCTATTCGGAGGCTTCAACAATGAAAGATGCCGAAATTGCAGGAGCCGAGATTATAGAAATTATAAAATCGCTGGCGAAGTAGGATTCTCGGAAAACGAAATATAATCGGCTTGTGTCATTAGAAAAATGACGCAGGTCGATTTTTCCATACAACCCCACCCTGCCTCCCCAAAGGGGAGGAGATAAAAAACGCTCTCTCTGCATCCCCTCCCCTTTGGGGAGGCAGGGTGGGGCTCTAACTGAATTTAGATGAAAGAAAAACTAATAAGTACTGACGAAATCCGCAATATGCACTCTATATTCAGAGGTCGTTTTGGTAATACCCTTATCAAGATGGTTATGAGCCTCACCGGTATGAATAAGGTGAATAGGGTTTATGATACCTCCAAGCAATACGAAGGGGTTGACTTTTGCAATCACCTGCTGAAAGATGTAGGCGTAAATATTGTGGTCGAAAACTCCGAAGTGTTGAAACAATTCGAGGGACAGGCTTTTATAACCGTGTCCAATCACGCATACGGTCATATCGATGGTATAACAGCCATTGATATAGTTGGTTCTATCCGTTCCGATTACAAAATGATGGTTAATTATATCTTGGGTATGATAGACACCATGTCGATGCACTTTATTGCAGTTAATCCGTATCAGACTGGAAAATTAGCCAACAAATCGAGCCTCGATGGTGTAAAGCAGTGCATAGCTCATATAAGGGAGGGGCATCCATTGGGTTTCTTCCCCGCCGGAGCAGTATCTAAAACCAAAGTTAGAAAGGGCAGAATGACCGTGCGAGACAGAGAGTGGCAGCCATCGGTTATAAAACTCATTAAAGCCTCAAAAGTGCCTGTTGTGCCGATGTATTTCAGTGGGGAAAATTCGTGGTTCTTTAACTTTCTCGACCTGGTCGATTGGCGGTTGAGAAGCCTTCGTCTAGGGCATGAGGTATATAACAAACGAGGAAAAACCATTAATGTCCGTTTCGGAGCGCCTATTATGCCCGAAGAAATTGCAAAGCACACCGATCTGGAAGAACTTGGTAATTTTCTGAAAGATAAGACTTACGCTTTGGTAAAAGATGGAGAATAAGGTCTAAAGACTAGGGCAAACGGACGAAAAAGATCCCTGCTTCGAGAACGCCGTATAGGGGTACGCCCAGTATTCATTTTTTTATTCTCGGGCGTATGCAATACGCCCCTACGGTCTTCGATAATAAAATAAAACAATTTTCATGCGTTTGTTTTGGCGTAAAGATCAACTTTAGATTCTTTTTGACGATCCGTTTGTACGAGATCAAATTAAATATGTAAATTTGTCAGTATAGCTAAAATAATTACGGATTCTTGTAACTCGTAACTATTAACTTATAACTATTAAAAGATATGGCAAAACCCGATATGCAACAGGTAAAGCAACGATTTGGAATTATAGGAAATAGTCCCGATCTGAACAGGGCTATTGATATAGCCTTGCAGGTTGCACCAACAGATATGTCTGTGTTGGTAACAGGAGAAAGTGGAGTAGGGAAAGAGAGCTTTCCACAGATAATCCATCAATTCAGTCGACGCAAACACGGTACTTATATAGCAGTAAACTGTGGGTCGATTCCCGAAGGAACTATTGATTCTGAACTTTTCGGACACGAAAAAGGGTCGTTTACCGGAGCTACCGGCGAGCGCAAAGGCTACTTTGAAGTGGCAAACGGAGGAACACTTTTTTTGGATGAGGTAGGGGAGTTACCCCTCTCTACACAAGCTCGTTTGCTTCGTGTACTGGAGAGTGGCGAGTATATGAAAGTAGGGTCATCTAAAGTCGAAAAAACCGATGTAAGGGTAGTTGCCGCAACCAATTTGGATATGGTAAACGCCACTGCAAACGGACGGTTTCGAGAAGATTTGTATTACAGGCTCAATACAGTACCTATTCGTGTGCCTGCACTACGTGAACGTAAGGACGATATTCCGCTCTTGTTTCGTAAATTTGCAAGCGAATGCGCCGAAAAATATCAAATGCCCACTATTGCACTGACCAATGATGCACGGGAAGTTCTTAAGAATTACCGCTGGCCAGGTAATATCCGTCAGTTGAAAAATATTACGGAGCAGATTTCTATCATAGAGCAGGTAAGGGAAATAGGTACGGATATATTAAAACAATATTTACCTGCCAATGAGGTAGGCATAGTTCCCTTTGGAACAATTAATTCTGCCGGTTCTGACCAAAAATTATTTAACAGCGAAAGAGAGATTTTATATCAAGTACTTTTTGATATGCGGAAAGACATGAACGAACTCAAAAAAGTAGTACATGACTTAATTGGAGGTAAAGATTCCTCTCATTTGAGTAACGACTCTGTAGTGCCCTCATCTGCAATTACGGTAATTAATAAAGATACCAATATTACGGTTCCGGTAAAGTATAACGAAACGCCTGCTGTAACCTCATCGCCTATATCAAAGGATGCCGAAGATATATATTCTAACGATTATGAGGAAGAGGCTGTTTCGTTGGAGGATGTAGAAAAAGAGATGATAAAAAAAGCCTTGGAGCGCCATAGCGGAAAACGTAAATATGCGGCTCTAGATCTGAAAATATCGGAACGCACATTATATCGAAAAATCAAAGAATACAATTTAGAAGATTTATGAGAATATTTATTTCTTGTTTAGTTATATTATTTATTGCTGTTGCATGCCGTGTTTCGTATCAGTTTAATGGTGCTTCGGTAGATTATACCAAAATAAAGACCATTATGATTAAGGATTTCCAAAATCAGGCACGATTGGTATATCCACCTTTATCACAGGAATTTAGTGAGCGTGTGAGAGATGTGTATACCCGAAATACAAAACTGCGATTGGTAACCAATGGTCGTGCCGATTTAGAATTGGAAGGCGAGATTATTGGTTATGACTTGATGGCTTTGGCTGTACAGGAACAAGGGCAGTATGCAGCAGAGACTCGGTTGACTATGACTGTGAGGATGCGTTTTCATAATAATGTGAATCCGCAAGAAGATAAAGAAGAAACGTTTTCGGCTTACCAGAATTTCAGAAGCGATAAAAACCTTACAGATGTAGAGGCTGAATTGGTGGAGTTGATGAATAAAGAGATTGTCGATCAAATATTTAATGCTACCATGTCGAATTGGTAAGATGTATTTCACCTGAAAATAACGAAGAGCTATGAATATAAAGGATTTTTACGAATTGGTAGAGTTGCAAAAAGAACCCGACGGATCGATGCTTCTTAAGCTACAACTCTTGACAAAGAAATATCCGTTTTTTCAGGCAGGATTATATACATATATTAAGTGCTTATATCTGACCGAATCCGATAATTTTGCAAAGGAACTCAATCGCTTATCTCCTTTTATTATGGATAGGAGGGCGTTGTTCTACTATGTGATGAGTGCCGAGTACAAAGAATTTCGCAAGCAATCGGGGCATACTTTGCCTGAAAGCCGTACCGAAATACTCATCAGTGCATTCTTTGAAACCCTCGATAATACGGATATGCAACGCGAATTGGAGCATGCAATCATAAACTCGAGCATGGCTTCGCTCGATTATTTTTCGTATCTTGAATCTATAGGGAATACCGAACCCGATATAAACACCGATACGGACAGTATTCCTTCTTTTTCTGCGGGCGATATTAATCTGCACAACAAAGATTGGCACGAAGATAAAACAAAAGTAACAGAAGAGCAGTCACCAACAGATGATTCAACGCCATTGAAGCATCAAGATATAATTGATAATTTTATGACTAAGGCTCAAGATAAAGAGAGCCTTAGAATAACTTTTGATCTATCGAAGCAAGAAAATTTATACACAGGAGCTGATACTCCATTGCTGGAAGAAAGCAGTAAGGAATCGGACGACGATTTCTTTTTCACACAAACTCTTGCCAATATTTACATTAAACAAAAGAAATATAACCGGGCATATGAAATTATTAAGCGTTTGAGCTTGAATTATCCCGAAAAAAATATTTACTTTGCAGACCAATTATCATTTTTGGGAAAAGTAACAAAAAAACGCGAATAAAAAATAAATAAAAGATATGGAAATTGTTCTTTCTATTGTGACCATTATAGTGTCTATTGTTTTGGTCTTGGTTGTTTTAGTTCAAAAATCAAAAGGTGGGGGTTTGTCTTCAAACTTTTCGTCGTCTAACCAATTTATGGGAGCTCCTAAGACAGCTGATGTTTTGGAAAAAACAACATGGATTTTAGCCGGAACAATTATGCTTTTAAGTGTAATTACAACTAGAGTAATAGTAAGTAATGCTAACGATAGACAAGCAGTTCAGGTAGCAGCACCGGCAGACAATACACAAGCACCGGACATGCAATCGCCACAGTCGGGTACTGCAACACCTCAAATGCCACAACCAAAACCTCAACCTGCTAATTAATTATTAGGCAATAAGGGTTCTTTTAAAATATAAAAGAGGAAAGCTTCTTAAATGTTGCTTTTCCTCTTCTTTTTATGTTCTGTAGTAGAGTAGGGCTACTAAGTTCTCTACATATTGTGACCTCTGTGTTTTTCTTAGTGTCCTCTGTATTAAGAGATAATTTAAACACAGAGGACACAAAGAGCACAATTATTAGGGTTCACAATAGGACTTAACAGCCATGTTGTAGTAGGGGGTAGATAATTGGGAATTAAAACCCACGTTGTCGCATAGCCTCAAAAGTGATTACTGCGGTGGAAACCGATACGTTCAGCGAATCTATTTTTCCACGCATAGGTATTTTAATTCTTCGGTCTGCGTGGTTTAGCCAAAAGTCGGTGAGTCCGTCAGCTTCCGTACCCATAACTATTGCCGAGGGTTGAGTATAATCTTCCTCGTGGTACCAATTGGATGCTTTTAGCTCTGCTGCATACGATTTAATATTGTTTTCTTTTAACCACACTCTAGCCTCTTCCGAAGAACAAATGGCAGTGGGCACAGTAAATATACATCCTACACTCGATCTGATTGCATTCGGGTTATAAATGTCCGTTAAAGGGTCGCACACGATAACTGCATCTACTTGAGCTGCATCGGCGCTGCGGAGTATTGCACCTAGATTTCCCGGTTTTTCTACGGCTTCTAATATGATTATAAACGGATTGCTGTTCAGCTTAAGGTCGCTTAACGTGTGAGACTTGGGTTTGGCTAGAGTAATTAATCCGTCTGAACCTTCACGATAAGCTATTTTCTCAAAAACTTGCTCCGATACCTCAAATTTGAGATTGTCTAAAATTGTATCTAATACCTGCGGATAATCTGTTTTCCCGAATAGTTCGGGGCAGATAAACACCGAATCAACAGCATATCCTGCGGATTGGGCAAGCATGAGTTCTCTTGCACCTTCGAGTATAAAAAGATTTTGAGTTTTGCGTTCTTTGGCTTTACTCAATTTTACGATATTTTTTATACGGTTGTTTTGCAGACTGGTAATTCGTTCCATTTTTATTCGTGGTGATAAGGTTCATTATTAAGTATTGTCATTGCTCTGTATAATTGTTCCACAAAAATAAGGCGGATCATTTGATGCGAAAAAGTCATTTTAGACAATGATATTTTTTCGGAAGCTTTATTATATATGATATCGGCAAAGCCATAAGGACCTCCGATAACAAACACCAATCGTTTAGCTACGGTATGCGTTTTTTTCTCGATATAGGTTGCAAATTGTATGGATGAAAATTCTTTGCCATGTTCGTCTAACAATACTACATAATCGCCGGCTTGTAGGTTTTTCAGAATGAGTTCGCCCTCCTTTTCTTTTTGTTGATCTTCGGTGAGGCTTTTGGTATTCTTTATATCGGGAATTATCTGCATCTCGAACGGGATGTAATGCACCAAACGGTTTTCGTATTCACGGATGGCATCCACAAAATATCCGACATCTGTTTTACCTATAACAAGTAGGCTTATTTTCATAATCTTGAGTATTTGAGAACAAAAGTACGGTTTTTCTTTGTACACTATTTTCGTTCCTATAAATAAGTTTATCAAAACATTCTAGATTTAGCTCCGGTAGAGACGCAAGCATTGCGGCTCTACCGGAGCGATTAATTTAGAATGTTTATTGAAAATACTTTACAGCTTCATCTAAATCTGTATATTTGTATTAAACGTATAAATAAAATAACTATGAGTATGATCCCCGAATCGGAATTAATCATCAATAACGATGGCAGCGTATTCCACTTACACATAAAACCAAAGCAACTTGCTGACAAAATAATAATGATGGGAGACCCTGAAAGGGTTACTCTTACGGCTTCGTTCTTTGATAGCATTGAATTTGAAGTTCAGAGCCGTGAGTTTCATACCATTACCGGGACTTACAAAGGGAAGCGTATTACTGCCCTATCGCATGGTATTGGTCCCGACAATATAGATATTGTTATTACCGAATTGGATGCATTGGCAAACGTAGATTTCAAAACCCGTGAAGTGAAGCCCGATTTTAAACAATTGACCATGGTACGTGTGGGAACTTCGGGAGGATTGCAGCCCAATTGTCCTATCGGTTCGTATGTGGTTTCGTCAAAGTCCATCGGTTTCGATGGTGTTTTGAATTATTATGCAGGGCGCAATTCGGTCGCATTACTCGATTTCGAAGATGCCTTTAAGAAGCATGTTGATTGGTCGCCATTGCATTGTTCGCCCTATGTGGTTAAAGCGGATGAGCATTTAGTGGAACAAATAGGACACGATATGATTAAGGGGGTAACTATTTCGGCAATTGGATTTTATGGACCTCAAGGTCGTACGGTACGCATGCCGTTGGCAACGCCTGATCTGAATAGTCGTATCGAAAGCTTCAAGTTCGGGGCAGATGTAATAACCAATTACGAAATGGAAAGTGCTCCTCTTGCCGGTTTAGGACGTCTGATGGGACATAGGGCAATGACTGTTTGTACAATTATAGCTAATCGTTTAGCCGGAGAATCAAACTCCAATTACAAAGGTTCGATAGAAGATTTAATAAAAACGGTACTTGATCGCATCTGATGGACAAACAACCCAAGTTTTGGGCGATTCTGTAGAAATTAAATAACAAGCGGATATGGAAATAGAAAGGTTTCCTTTTCTGCAATCGTTTGCAAAACTTTTTTGAACGAAAAGTAAAAAAACAGGTTTAGGTCTGTTTTTTATTCTCTAGTTTTGTTAAAATCAGGCAGTATATGAGTTTTCTAAGCAGAATGTTGAGCTAGGAAAGTAATAAAAAAGCTTGAGACCTTAATACCAAGAGAAAATGAAAAAATTGTATTTGATTTTATTGTTATCAGTCCTTATTTACGGGTCGGCGTATGCTATTGACGTAAAGAAACTCGAACCTGCTTTTTGGTGGGCGGGGATGAAAAACACCGAACTGCAAATACTTATGTATGGTGATAATATTGCCAAATGCGATGCTAAGATAACTTCTCAATCTGCTACAATAAAAGATTTGGTACGTTTTGATAATCCCAATTATTTATTAGTGTATGTTGATTTATCGAATGCCAAACCCGAAAAATTTGATATAGTTCTTCAACGAGGTAAGGAAAAGAAGACAATTCCATACGAATTAAAACAGCGTAAAGCAGGATCGTCCGAAAGGGTGGGCTTCAATACAAGTGATGTGTTGTATTTGATTATGCCCGACCGATTCGCAAATGGTGATCCGACGAATGATGTTGTAAAAGGAATGATTGACAATAAGATTGATCGTAAAGACCAATACGGTCGTCACGGTGGAGACTTTAAAGGTATTGCCGATCATTTAGATTATATTTCTGATTTGGGAGTTACTGCTATCTGGTTGAATCCTACGCAAGAGAACGACATGCCTCATGGCTCGTATCACGGATATGCGATAACCGATTATTATAAAACGGATACCCGTTTTGGGTCGAATGATGAGTTTGTGTCGTTAGTTGACAAAACTCATGCTAAGGGAATGAAAGTAGTAATGGATATGATTTTCAACCATTGCGGAAGCGAGAATTTCTTGTTTAAAGACATGCCAGCAAAAGACTGGTTTAACTTTCCGGACAAGTATATACAAACGACTTACAGGACAACAACTCAATATGACCCTTATACTTCGGCTCAAGATAAAAAGCTAGCGTTAGACGGTTGGTTTGTAGAGCCTATGCCCGATTTTAATCAACGGAATCCTCATGTTGCCAAATATCTTATTCAGAGTAGTATTTGGTGGATAGAGTATGGTGGCATTGATGGTATTCGCCAAGATACGCATCCGTATGCTGATTATGATATGATGTCAGAATGGTGTAAACAGGTAACAGCAGAATATCCCGATTTTAATATTGTAGGCGAAACTTGGCTGGGTAATAATGTTGCGGTTTCGTTTTGGCAAAAAGACAGTAAATTGGCTTATCCACGCAATTCGAATTTGAGAACCGTGATGGATTTTCCTTTAATGGGAGCCATGAATTCGGCTTTTGACGAAGAATGTGGCTGGGATAAAGGGGTAGCTCGCTTGCATGACTATTTGGGTCAGGATATTGTGTATGCCGATCCATCTAATTTATTGATATTCTTGGATAACCATGATACATCTCGCTTCTTTAAAACGGATAAAGATGCCGATAATACAAAAAGATATAAACAGGCTTTGACTTTCTTATTGACAACTCGTGGTATTCCTCAGATATATTATGGAACCGAAATTTTGATGACTGCCGATAAAGGCAACGGTGACGGAACTTTACGTGAAGATTTTCCCGGAGGATGGGCAGGCGATGCTCGAAATGCTTATGTGCGTGCCAATAGAACAGATAAGCAAAATGCAGCATATGATTTCACACAAAAAATACTTCAATGGCGTAAAGGCAATGGGGTGATAGCGAAAGGTTCTTTAAAACATTATGTGCCTATTAATGGTGTATATGTTTATGAACGTAAGTATAATGGTAAATCGATAGTTGTGTTTTTAAGTGGATCGGATAGCGAGAAAGCATTGGATTTAGAAAATTACAGAGAGGTGCTTCCGAAAACACAATCGAAAGATGTAATAACAGGAAAAATGGTGGATGTTAGTGGATCTTCATTAACAATTGCTCCACGAGATGTAATGGTACTTGAGTTTTAAAGCAAAAGATATTTTTAGGTACAGGGAAATTTTAAGGTGATTAGATTATTTGGTTATGCGAGGTAAAGGGGACGAATATTTTTCGTCCCTTTTCTTTTTTGGTATACCTTATTAAGTATCATAAAATAATTAATGCGATGTTTTTAGCGATTTGTTTGGTTTACTCATAAGTATTTCGTATATTTATCTTTAAATCAATATATTATATGCGACTCGTAAGCCTTTTGGAAGCAGAAAAGAATCAACTCGA
>JAVBJR010001041.1:0-6094 GCA_031546965.1 Dysgonomonas sp. | reverse complement strand
CTTTTAGGATTACTCAAAAATTAATAATGATCACTACAATGTGTATCGTTAACCATTGGTGAACTTATTTTGATTATTGGCGGAGCTAGGGATTTTTAAAATTAAACAGATGCCTCGGAGCGGGGTTGTAATTAACTATCTCGTTGACCATTTACATTATTCCTGCTACGGTTGTGATAGTCAGGCAGACCATAACGTTAACGATCGTTTGGCGCTGGTCCTGGCAAAACTTTGACACATGTGGGTGGAACTAGGAATTGTTTAATGTTTTCTAATAAGGTTTTTCTTAATTATACTGCTAACTGTAATATGTTTACCAACATAAATGAAATAAACTGTTTTGCTGTTAATTTATCTTTATTTGTGTCATTTTGGTTACTTGTCATTTTACTGTCTATCCGCAACCTAATGTTACTTTTACCATTATAAACAAATATTTACCGCCGTTTTCTCGAAGCGCTGTGACACCTTGTCGGTCCGCCATTTTGTCATTGTAAGTAGTTCCCGTTTTTATTGCTCTATGGCGCTTCCGTTGTGCATTCCTGCCTACAGAAGGCATCATGTCTGACCACGCCTCCTATGAATGAACCAATCGTGAGCTCCTTATTTCTGTATAAAATGGGCTCACAACAAGCACATCTCGCCAGTGCTTTGCCACAGCGTGTTATGGTCTCCAAACAGACCACTCACACCACAATGTTTTATTTTGACATGCATTAAGCCGTGGCTATAAATTGCAAATTAGCCCAAAAACAACGCTTGGTGTACTTATATCACATCGAAATCAAACGCATTTGTGTTATTTTACTGTTATTCTAATGCTCACTTCACTGTAACCGCCTTAACCCTTATGTCAACACCCAGAAAATACGACATTGTTCAACACCCGGGGTACCCGGGTACCCATAGCTCATATTCATCAAGTATTGAGAAAAAAAAATTTCCGTCGCATTGTATGTTATAGATATGAGTCAGGAATGATGTTGGGAGGTACTAAAGAGATATATTCAGTATAGCTTTCACCACATAAGCCAATAATCACATAAGTCAGGTCAAAGTATTGAAAATTTCATTCTGTATCGGATTACAAATGCCTGGAATTTGAGGTTGACTGAAAAGTCTCCTGCACATGAAAAAGCAGCAGTATTTTCAGGGTTTAACGATTTGATAGAATGTAATATAAGTAGGCTACCAATTCAAGTGTATGACCATCCTTTGCTTCGCTAATATGCCAGAATTCACAGCTGTTTTGTATTTCGCAGTTACATGTTAGGAGTTTCATAAATAATTCAAGCAAAAATAATGGAACAAATATCAATACAGTACGGACTCGCTAATCCGAATTATATAATGTTCGGGTAGTTCGGATTAGTGAAAAATTCGGAATAACGGATCTTCATTGAAATACAGTGCAAATACAGTCAGTATAGGTATATTTGACAAATTTTACAGATTACAGTATTACTGGGCACTAGAACTAAGCAGTTTGAAATAATCCGGCCAAGAATGAACGAAAAGCGTCACTTTCACAACTGAATGTTTTGGGAAAACGCATGGTTCAAAGTCCAAAATCCCTACCGAGAGCTAAATTATGCATAATTTCAACACGATATACAGGTTTTCCTCCGTTCGGATTATAAGGGTATTCGGACTAGTGGGGGTCGGATTAGCGAGTCCCTACTGTATTTAAGGCTTGCTGTTGCGTGTTCACCTTTACCCAGTGATGTCATTATTCGGAATGCAGCAGCAAGCTTCAAATACCCAAACCCCCCAAAAACCAGTAGACAGATCGGGGGAGGGGCCCTCTCGACCGCAATCTTGCATGAAACGCACAGTACAATTCATTATTCATTGAAGATATGACTGATTAGGGCAGAGCAAGCTATAAAAGAGTGGTACTATTGTTTTACAATTAGTGCAGATTCCATCTGCTCCATTGATGAGGATAACCGGGATTATAGGGACATAGCATTCGGGTTCAATGTTTTGGTTGTCTTCATGTTGGTGTGACAAAAGCGGACATTCATTCGCATTTATTAAGTGTCTTGCCAGGGAACTGCATGAACATAATCAAACCAAATTGTATATCACGGCCACATTATTAGGATAATATGCTGATATACAACAGATCCAACGTCTGTCAATGTGCAAAGTTTTGTTTTTGTCTCCGTTAAAGTCTTCGGCTACATCATGTAACATAATTGAGTTTTTGTTTATACTATGGTGTCATGTTATGTATGATGACGTCACAATGGTTTTAGCGTTGTTTTGTTTTTAAAGCTTCAGTATTAAAGTTAATTCTAAATTTGCAATGCAGCACAATCAGAAGGGTGTGGTTCAACTCTAAATTATTTGCAGTTTTAAGTGAAAACTAACAGGTTATGGGCCCAGACGGCCCAGCGTGTTTATACAACAAGTGTTGTGGGTAAGTGGCATCTTTTTCCTGAACTTTTGAAATCATCAGTCTAGCAACTATGGCTGAAAAGTCATTATTGAAAAGCTCAATAATGAAAACTATCCAATATGGGCATTCAAAATGGAGTTGTTGCTGATTCAAGAGGGAATCTGGGATATTGTGCACAAGGAAATACCTGAAGTGCCACATAAAGAATGGCTTTTAAGGATGGCAAAGCTAAAGCAACTATTGGTCTGCATGTCAAAGATAGTCGACTTGGACACAAAGAAACAGACTACTGCAAAAGGTGCATGGAACATGCTTAAAAAATATCACCAGAAAACAACTTTGTCAAACACGGTGACATTGATCACGAAATTGCGCTCCATAAAGTTACAGGAAGGTGGTGATATGGAAAAGCATATCAGTGCCGTGAAAGAAACAATGGGCGAATTGATAGCATTGGGTAAAGTCATCGCAGACAAGTTGGCTGTTGCGTTCATGCCGAGTAGCTTGACAGACAGCTATGCTACATTAATTACAGCATTGGAAACACGCCCTGAAGGTGACCTAACGTTAAGTTTGGTGAAAATGAAGATGATTGATGAGTACAAGCATCACAAGCGTGCAAAAGAGCAAATATCTGCAGAAAAAAAGGCTATGAAAATACAGGCTCCATCAAAGAATTGCAAATTCAACAATTGCAGTGTGCAGCAGGTACCAACAGGCTCTGTGATAACATGTTTCTTTTGTAAAAAGCCAGGACACTTCATGAAAGTGAAACAGAACCTGATGTTTGCTTTCTTATTGACAACACTCATGGATTGGAAAACTGGTACGTTGACTCTAGTGCCAGTGTGCATATCAGTTGCCAGAAGGAATACTTTGACAGTCTAGACTTCAGGATAAAGAAAAAGGTCAAGGTTGCTGATGGTAAAGAGATCACTGCTGAAGGTATTGGACAACGGAAACTCCAATGCATGACTGATGAAGGCAAAATTAAAGACAACATGGTGGAAGATGTTCTGCACATTCCAAATTTCCATGGAAGCCTTTGTCTGTGGAGAAGCTTAATCGCAAAGAGCTATCAGTTCTGTTAGAGGACGCAAAGTGCACCATTGCTGTTAAAGGAAAAACAGTGGCAACTGCTACTGCTACAGGAGGACTCTCTACACTTGATGATAAGGACAGTGTGCTTAGTGCTTTCAACAAGAAAGATGATGTGACTGTGCATGAAGATATTACAACTTCAGAACCCTCTGCAGAAAGCAGTGAAGCTGAGAATGAAGAAGGGCTAACAGTTATGCCTGAACCTAGACAATCTCAGAAGTAATAAAGGGAACCCACCTGAACGTCTCATAGAAGTTGTTAATAATGTTGTGGATATCAACATTGAGCCCAAAACATATGAAGCAATTAATTGTGACAACAGACATTGGTGGGTAAAAACAATGCATGCAGAAATGGCATCATTGGCGGACAATAAGACCAAGACATTGGTCGATGCACCATATGGAAAGAACATAATTGGTAGGAAATGGATGTTTAAAGGTGAACTGACACGGTTTTCTAATACCGCATTTTTTGGTGAAAATCGATCAATATAAACACAAATAAACATATTCCAAAAGCTGAAGTGTCTAGATAACGGATATTTCGAGATATTTGAGACAAATGTTATGTTGATGTGCTATGATTGGTCGAAAGTGGGGGTGACTAAACCATGCCCTAGCACCCAATTGGCCAAAAGTGGGGGTCACAGCAAATCAACATAACATTTGTCTCAAATATCTCGAAATATCCATTATCTAGCCACTTCAGCTTTTGGAATACGTTTATTTGTGTTTATATCGATCGATATTCACCAAAACAACGGGGTGTTAGAAAACCGTGTCAGTTCACCTTTGAAATGAACAGCAATGAACAGGGAGGAATAGATCGTTTTAAGGCACGGCTAGCAGCTCAAGGCTAATCACAAAAATATTGTGAAGATTACGATGAAGTGTTCGCACCTGTTGCCAAGCAAGCTACCATAAAGAGCTGACTGACAGTAACGGCACAGCAAAGAATGATTATCAGACACTGATATTGAAACAGCATTTCTAAATGGTGACCTATCTCATGAAGTCTATGTGAAACCAGCACCTGGTTATGGAAAAGGGACTAAGGCAAGGTGTAAAAACTTAAAAACCTATGTGGATTAAAGCAAGGAGCTCTCGGATGGAACTGAAAGCTCCATGATGCGCTTGTAAACGGGATTCGCTCAGAGTGAGGCAGATCCATGTTTGTATATACAGAGACAAGGGACAACTGGGTGTGTTTAGTACATGTTGACGATGTCATCACAGCTGCTGTTGCAAACAAAACCTTGGATCAATTTGGAGCTAATCTAGGAGCCCACTTCAAGGTCAAGGATTTTGGAAACGTAAAGTATTATTTGGGCTTACATTTTGATCAATAGATGATGTGTTCTACGTCTATCAAGGATACATAAAGAAGAAATTAGCTGAATTTTGGCTAGCTGACAGCAAGCCATCTAATGTACCAATGGATCCAGGCTATGGCAAGAGACAAGAGGGTCGCCAATTGATGGCCAATAAAGAAGTTTACAAAAAGGCCATTGGTTCCCTACTATATTTGTCCACAAATACCCGACCGGACATTGCTGTGGCTACATCAATCTTAGCCTGAAAAAGAAACAATCTAACAGAAGCTGATTGGACAGAGGTTAAAACGGTTTTCAAGTACTTAAAGAACACCATAAAGAAAATACTACAATTAGGAGGAACAAATGCCGATTCTGGCCTAACCGTCTACATTGATGCTGACTGGGGAGGCAATGAAGAAGATCGAAAGTCCAATACTGATTTTCTATTCAAGTGGTATGGAAGCACAATCCATTAGGCTATCAGAAAACAAAAATTTGTCATACTGCAAGCCTAGTATTTTCATCAAGATGTTCAGCTCATCATTTTCCAAATTATAAATTAGAATATGGATATTAACACTTAATTGCATGATTTCAAATTGGAAACTGGTCAATGGTGCACCTTTTTTTGCCCAGCATCTCGCACGTTTAAAATGACATTTGTGTAAAAATGACATATATTTTGAAAAATGATGTGTAAAAAATGATATTTGTGTAAAAAGAATGACGTTTATTTTGAAAAATGACATTTGTATACTAAAATGACATTCATTTTGAAAAATGACATTTGCAGGAGCAGACCAAGCCTATTTACAGCTTCAGAAACCATTTAGAATTGCTGACCACACAACAACTAGTATTTACTTGAATGCAACGAAGTGCATTTTAAAAAATGATATGTGCAAAAAATGACAGTGTGAAGGCGGCACATCGAAACACGCAGAATGGCAAAGAGACCAATACTGAAACAACTTTTGACTCAAACTATGAAAACAAGACGACTTGCATGGGCTAAGGAACACAAGTCCTGGAATGCACCCAAATGGCGTAAATACATTTTTTCAGATGAGTCATTTTGAAGTTCAAGGCTACAGTTCCACAACAGTGAGAAGTCACGGTGAACCAATAAATCCAGGGCATAATCAACAAGCGGCTAAACATCCTCCAAATATGATGTACTCAGGGTGCTTCATTGACAAAGGAAATAGAAACCTGATATCCATTCAGGGCATGATGAACAGTGCCAAGTACATAGAAGTTTTGGAGCAAAC
>JAVBJR010001226.1:0-2676 GCA_031546965.1 Dysgonomonas sp. | reverse complement strand
CAGGGTTAACGCCATTGGCTATATTGCGTCGCAATACGTTGCGCTGCAAGTTTCGTTGCTCTGCTGCCGTTTCAGCGATCACACAACTTCACAGATGACTTTTTGCATTTTTCCCGATTCCAACGGCCAGCACAACGTAATAGATGAATTTTCAAGAATTTCGTACTTTATAAGGTAAACAAAACCAATATTTTAATATTCGATGATACAACTAACTTACTTGCACCACTTGGCTAACATGTTAGCCAAGTGGTGTAATTTTTGCCACATTTTTGTTTTCAATATCCAGTTTCATTAAACAATACATATTTATCACTTACAATTATAATTAGTAATGGTTACTGTTCAAACATCAATGACACTGATATCTTAATAGATTGCTAATTATACTTGAATCTAATGGTTAGGATGCAAAGGGGATCAAAAGCTTGATAGTGCAGTTTTTATTCATTAAACAACATGAGCGTGACTAATGTACATCACATGGTGTTATAACATTAGTTAGGTATAACAGGGTTGCTAACAAACCCGTGAATTAAATTACCCTAAGTTTTCCAGATTTTCCAGAGTCATTACACTAACTTTCCAGAGTATATTCCACGTAGGTTAAATGTTAAATAAATTTCATCAGCAGGTCACACCACCATAGATAAAAATAATTACGTTTTAAAGGTGAACCGACAGGGTTTCATAACACCCCATGATATTCCAACTGTATAAAGAATGAGTAAAATGACAACTACTAGTTTTTAATAAAAATTCGAAAATTAACTCAAATAGGTCTTCAAAAGTTCTCACACTGTCAAAATTTACATCCGGGACAGTGCGCTTGGCAAGCCACTTGCACCAAAACGTGCTAAATGCCTATTGGCCATGTACAGGTGGCTTCCCCACTTTATATGCCAGAACAAACTCTCCATACTATAATTTGTCTCCTAGCGTCTCTGCACAGGCCCAAAAACACACTAACTTCAATCTCTTAAAGCACTTTTAATTAAATTTTTAAAAATAAAAGAACTGAGCCAATAGTTTTAAATGTAATCATTCTTTCTACAGTCCGCATATCATGGGGTGTTACAAGACCTTGTCAGTTCAGCTTTAAAAGTGTCTTAACAGATTGAAGTTTGTGTTTTTGGACCTATGCAGAGAGGCTAGGAGGGACAAAATTCTGGTTTGGAGAGTTAGTTCCAGCATATGAAGTGGGGAAGCCACCTATATATGGCCAATAGGCATTTGCACGTTTTGGTGCAAGTGGCATGCCATACGCACTGTCCCGGATGTAAATTTTGACAGTGTGAGGACTTTTGAGGTACTATTTTAGGGGCAATTTACAAATTTTTATTTAAAAAAAAAAACGAATCGATGGAAAAATTAAAAAAAAATTGCATATATGCAAATACATGTCGTTCATGCATACGAAATTTTACAGAGAAATCGGTTGCAAGAAATTTACCCTGTCAGTTGACATTTAAATTCCTGGAGTCATATTAAAATCCAAAGAAATATATATTTTATTGCAAAAACTTTTCTTAATAACTTTAATTTATAACTTTCAGATTGCACATTTATATGAATTTCCTTGAGTTTTACAGGTTTTGACAAAATTTTGGCAAATTCCCTGGGTTTTCCCTGAATTTTTAGCCAACATCTAAATTCCCTGAGTTTTCTAGATTTTCCCTCTTTTCCCTGCTTGTAGCAACCCTGTTTAAGTATTTTAGCATATTATGAACAGTTTTACTTTTAATAATTAAAATTATATCACATACTTTAATTTGTTTGATCATTAAAACTTAATTTATGTTAAATCAATAACACAACCATAAACATATTCTGAAATTATAATGGACATCAATGACCATGTGGGGGGAAATATTGACACATTAGTAATTAATTTAATCTAAACATGTGGTTCATAAAAACGTTTAATTAACATGGTATTTTGCTCAAAATATGAGAAATGTTATCTCAGCAAAAGCCTAACTGGGTACACAAATGTGCCAAAAATTGCACCACTTGGCCATTCTAAGTCTAACAAGTTAGATTATCATATAATATTAAAGTATTGATTTTATATACCTTAAAGTAAGCTCCATAGAAGTTACAAATGGAATTAGAAATGTAACTACAAATGTAACTACAAACGGAACTACAATTGCAGTTACAAACGGAACTACAATTGCAGTTACAAACGGAACTACAATTGCAACTACAAATGTTACTACAATTGTAACTGCATCCCAATGGATGTGTTGTTTTCATGAACCTTTGCTATTTGCGCCTACCAATTTCCATTTTTTCCCGTATCTTGTCAATGGGGTTTCAGTAAGATGTTTCAACGTAAAAAATTGTTCTTTTAATTATGTTACCAGACAAATGTTTCACAAAGAAAATACGTCGTGCGTGCCTGTCACACACATTGTTTTTTTTGTAACGTCGGGTAGTACAACCCAACTCCAAAAGTATTTAACCACACCAATGTTTGCCTCATTTCAAAAGAATGATAGCTGATAAACAAGAATGTTGATACAATTTTACTGGCCAAATCATGGCATTTCAATTGCTTGTAATTAACAAGCAATTGCTGAAAAGATTGTGACAAAATATGAAAAAATAAAAATTTGAGACCAATAAGAAGAATCTATTGTCATGTCAAAAGTAATCGCCCACTGTGCTGCT
>JAVBJR010001248.1:0-2989 GCA_031546965.1 Dysgonomonas sp. | reverse complement strand
TACAATGACATCAAAATATGGGAGGTCCAAAAGACATGACCGTTTCTGAACACCGTAACTTTTTTGGCCTAAGCACGCAATGTAATTTTCATTAATAATAATAATAATGATAATAATGATAATAATCATAATAATAATAATGATAATAATGATAATAATCATAATGATAATGATGATAATGATGATAATGATGATAATGATGATAATGATGATAATGATGATAATGATGATAATGATGATAATGATGATAATGATCATCATGATCATCATGATCATCATGATCATCATGATCATCATGATCATCATTATCATTATGATTATTATCATTATTATCATTATTATTATTATTAATGAAAATTACATTGCGTGCTTAGGCCAAAAAAGTTACGGTGTTCAGAAACGGTCATGTCTTTTGGACCTCCCATATTTTGATGTCATTGTAGGATTTCCGATTGACTACATGCACAACCTGTGCTTAGGTGTTGGCAGTTCAATTACGTTAAGCATGTTGGATTCAAAAAATCATTATAAGAGTTACTATCTAGGAAGGATTGCTGTGGCCATTGATCAGATTTTGTTGGAAGTTCCTTATGAAATTCCGAGAACTGTCCGTCCATTATCTCAAGTTGCCCATTGGAAAGGCAGCGAGTGGAGGACTTGGATGTTTGTTGCACCTGTTGTTTTGTGTGATTTTCTCCCAAGAGAATATCTTGAGCATTTTGGGAAGTTGTCCTCAGCAATGTATGTTCTTTTGGGAGAAAACATTTCAATCCAACAATTGCAGCAAACCGAAAAGTCATTAATTGAATTTGTGTGCGATATATACTTGTTGTATGACGAAACCTTTTGCACGTATAACGTTCATCTTGTTAGCCATTTATGCGATTTTGTTAGATGGTATGGTGGTCTTTACAATACGAGTTGCTTTATGTTTGAGTCGTGCAATTGGAAATTGATGAAGCTTTTCAATGGAACACGGTTCGTTCCAGACCAAATCAGCAAACACGTTGGCGACATTCACTACTTAAGAACGCAACATGAAATTATTTTCAAAAATTCTACCCATGAACAACTGCATCTGAATTTAATCAATAATGAAAAAAATGTCAATTTGTCTCTCGCTCAGCGGATATAGTTTTATTGGGTCGAAAAAGAAAGTCTGGTGAGATGATGACATTTTTTCAAAATGTAATTTTGCAATGGTGTGGAGAAGTGCCTGTTGAGATAGTTGAATTTCGACATTTCATCAAAAATTCTATAAAATTTACAGTAAACACAAAAAGTTCTAAGCGCGAGAATTCAATTGTAACTTTAATCAGTGGGAGCCATTTCAAACTACTGCATATCTTAAGTGTCAGAACTCCGAGCTTTGCCAACCTGTGCATTGGAATTGGTGTTGAGTGTACGTTAAATAATTTGGATGATTTTCCCAATAATGTGGTAATCATAAAAAAGAGTGTGCGTACAACTGTGATTCGTCTCAACGCTGTAACATGTCAAAAAATCATTTCTTGTGATAACAATTATTGTGTTCGATTACCAAACCTTTTTGAATTAGACTAATAACAATGCATTCAATTTTGTTTTGGGACATTTATTGTAAATCCGACAACTATTTTCCTGTTAGTTTTATCAATAAAGGTTCAGGTACGTTTACAGGAAGTACCAGACATATTTTCTTCAAAGAATTACTTTGACTCACTTGCAGATTGTTGCAAATTTAAATTTGCACATCCCCAGTGAACATAACCCAGAGAATACGTAGTGGCCAGTTTTTGCCCATATAATCCTGCAAGACGTCTCCTTGCGTAATCCTGCAGAACTGTGAACAAGCAGTAAAAAAAAACTAAGTTTTTTGAGTACAAAGTTTATTCATAAATCGACCCCAACGTAAATTACGAATTTGAGTTTTTAAAGTCCGTTGCCCTGAGCGCCGTCACTGCAAACAAACAAAGAAACACACAAACACCATTCACGACAAACGTATATAAACTTAGTAAAAAGTTCGTTGCAACAAGCGCCGTCACTGCAAACAAACAGAATCAAACACCATTTACAACAAACGTTGGTTTTCACATTATGCTTGCAACATAAGCCCTGCAGAAATAATCCATGCAGGGACGTGTAGCATCCTGCACACACTCGACCTGCAGGCCACCGTCTGCTGAGCACGAATAACTTTCCTGCAGGATATTTATGGTCAGGCAGACATTCTGCACAATCCTGCACAACTTTTTTTCCTGGGCTGGGTCGGAACCACTAACCACATACATGTGACGGATCAAATCCTGGCATTTCATATTACGCGAATATTTATTTGTGTTTAATGTAATTTAAGAAAATCCTCAAACACTGGTCTAGTTCTTCTTCCTACCCTGCACCAAGGAGTTATAAGTGTGTCAGGAGCTCCAATCGCGGAGCCGCAGAACGTCCTCGTCCGACTCGAATCGAACGGCGCTTCTGCGCATGCGTAAACGCCCTTCCCGCCGCCATGTTGCTGGTGGTTTTGAACTGCGTGCTATGTCGTGTTATCAATGTTGCTACATCGAGGTACGTAGCATCGCGTCCGTAAACAATTTGATTCTTAATAAAATCGTTTTATAATCGCATCGTGTGGTTTTTGCAACTCTCTGAGAAAAAAGGGTGTGACAGGGAATCTGCTACGATGGATTAAAAATTGGCTGACAGATAGAAAACAGCGGGTAGTTATCAACGGTGAACATTCAGATTGGATAAGGGTTAATAGTGGTGTGCCTCAGGGATCGGTATTAGGACCATTGTTATTTCTAGTTTATATTGATGATTTAGAGGAAGGTATCCTCTCTAAACTTAGTAAGTTTGCAGATGATACCAAGATGGCTGGTGTTGTGGATTCACTGGAGCAAAGCCAGGAATTACAAAGGGATTTGACCAGATTGGCGGATTGGGCTCAAAAGTGGGATATGCAATTCAATGTTGATAAGTGTAAGGTGATGCATATTGGGACCAA
>JAVBJR010000854.1:0-6895 GCA_031546965.1 Dysgonomonas sp. | reverse complement strand
CCAGGCTTACAGAGAGGCAACCGTCATGGCGCAGTAGAACCTGTCTAAATTAATACACTGAGGACTAGGAATATTTATTACATTATACAGATTGTTAAACAGTACTGGTTGGCTCATTTGCGACAACTTATTTCATGGCATCATCTGGTGGTGCTGTTGCATGACTGTGGTAAAAGTCACATGGGGCAGAATACACGAAGGAATTTGGAACAGAGTACTATCTTAACAAAATCACTGATTTTTAATATTGTCAGTAATATTCACTCACCGAGACCCATACACACTGTATTCACATTTGACGTGATCAGATTTCATCCTGGGACAGGATCCTTGAAGTAGTTTTGCTTTCATAGGGTTTACTGCTAAGTTCAGTATGCTGTGGATTTGTAATGATGTATTTGAAAATTTGTAAGTGAAAATAAAAGACGCCCTCATCCCTGAAAATGTGAGAACTTAATTACATTTCGATGGAGATAAGCAATTATGGTTCTGATATACAAAAGTATAGGGATAGGAGGGGGCCCCCGGGTTAACACACTTGATAGTGTAAAGAACCCGTTAGCATCAGTATATACAAAAGTGGGGAAGTAGAGAAAGTGGAGAATTACAGACGAATCTCATTGTTAAATACAACATATCAAATATTTGCAGCAGTAGTGAATGGACGGTTGACAAGGTGGTTGAAAGAAGAGAAGTTGCTGCCAGAAAATCAGGTAGGATTCAGAAAGGGAGAGGAACAAAGGATACTATATATTTATATTCTGAATACTTTAGTGGAAAAGCAGTTAAGACAAAATTAGGGATGTTTTATGCATATTATGTAGATCTAAAGGCATCCTTTGATATCATGAGCAGAGTGCGCCTGATGAAAAAGTTTAGTAATTTGAGGGTGAGGAAAATTAGGAAGATGTATAGAATGGGTTGACATTAAATAGGGTGAAATTGGAGTATGGGATGACTAGTTGCATTGAAACCACGAAGAGAGTAAGACAGGGGTGTCCACTAAGCCTACTATTCTTTAATATGTACAAAGGAGATCTGGAACAAGGCTTTTAAAATAATCAGAATAGAGGAGTAGTAGGCCTACAGTGAAATCCGTTTATAAGAAACTCGAAGGGACAACATATTTTGGTTCTTATAACCGAAGTTTCTTACATCCGCACTTCTGATAAAAGAAACTTTTTTGAAAAAGTTCACTATATCAGGAGTACTGGTAAAACATTGCACCATTATATATAAACAACGAATAATCATATCCAATTGTTATTTTATTTTTTAATATAATCATTGACATATGTCTGGTGAAAAGGCCCTAAAAGTCAAAGTTTGATAAACTCCGCATGCTTTAAATTTTCACAAATCTGTACACTTTGATGACTGCAATGCCAGTTGTGGTAATTTTGGAAAGTATGTTCTTACCACAGTTGTATTTTGCACAAAATTTCATGCTGTGTTAGTCATTTTTAATTTGTCACAAGCAGAAAATGAAGCTTTCTTGAAGCAATCTTCATCAACTCATTGACCATGCACAAAATAACGCACACCTGCATGGCAGTGCATTGGGCAACAACTGCCCCAACATTGGAATGCTGTTTATTTCCCCATGGTAGCAGAATTATTTAAGTTGACTTTAACATTGTTCTCTATAACAGGAGCAGAGACCCAAATTTGCTTCAAAATAAGAGTATTATATCCGGAGTTTCTTACATCCAGAGTGCTTATAAACGGATTTTTTAACATTAAAACCCCTATTGCCCTGCCGGGTCCGAGAAAATTGTTCATTATATCAGGATGGTTCTTTTAACCGGAGTGCTTATAAACGGATTTCACTGTGTTTAGAAATGAAATTCAGCAATGTACAAAAAGGGTATGTAACAATGTCTAATGACAAAAATAACAAATTTGTTACAAAAAGGTGACAATGCACAGTATATCAAGCATTATATTTGCAACATAAATTTCCAATAAAACACACTTTTTAAACACAAGCATGTATACACATAGGGTTACCAGCGATGACACCTTTGAACTTTCAGCACTTTGTCGGGTGTGTGCTTCAACCAGTCTCCTATACATTTATCAATCATGCAATAGCGAAGTAATTCATATACCTACCAGTGATCACTCTGTACAAATGTAATGTGTCAAACTCTTGTTTGCCTTTCAGGCCACGAAGGCTAAATGTACAGCACAGTTGACATGTCAAAACTTTTTTAATATTCTCTTAATTAAATTTTCCGCACTTTTGCCACAGATGTTACTCAGGAAACGGGCCTGTAATTCATAGTGTGACAATGCTACAATGGGCATGAAGTACAAACCAAGATGCAGTACGTTTTCACTGTATAGCAACACTGGTCAGGCAGTGAATTTAACAAGTGCTATTGCTTTTTCAACACTGCCTGTTCTAGTTATTGTCAAACAGATCTTAATAATAAACTGTACATACCATGTTCTTTTGGTTTGTAGTGATTTGTGAAAGATATCTCTCCAATGCACATAACTCCTCCTTACTGGTAACGGGTATGACAGTCATGTCATCTGTTGTGCCCAATATGTCATCGCCGTTGTTGTTACGTGCTTTGAGTTCTTTGAGTTCTTTGAGTTCATGCTTTGCTTGAAGCAGGACATTAAAGGTAGCATCAATTTTTTTTATTTAGGGCTTCAAATGATTCTGTGATTAAAAGGGTTGCCATTAATGTTCTGTGTCATAATAAGTTCACATACCGTATTTACTCCTTTAAACCCCCAGCCTCCTATGAACCCCGGTCTCTATTAAACCCCTGGTTGTTAAGGTTTGTAATGAATATAAACCCCGGGTCTCTAATAAACCCCGGGTCTCCAATAAACTAATTAACTATTATGAATATCCCAACGAAACTTTTTACACTTAGACAAGACTATGGAAGGGGTGTGATTACAAAATTTCGTAAGGATACATGCAGTAGATCTGAAGATATAAATTCCACGGCGGCCTATCCGATTTCTTCGCGATAAGATTCCTCGATTGAATGAATGCAATACTCAGGGTCATTTGTGTTATGGTGTAAATAAACCCCGGTCTCTAATGAACCCCCGTCTCTAATAAACCCCGGGTCTTTGCAAATTTTTTTAAAAGAACCCCCGGGGGTTTAAAAGAGTAAATACGGTATGCCTGTTTGAAAGTAATTATGTTTACCAGTTTTTTTATAATTCTGGTCAAAGCTGCTACAGGTCGAATTTATTCCGATTCACACCTAGCTAGCTGACAGATGCTAGCCATTCCTTATTTGCTGGGTGAATGGGGAATGAATAATAAATCCCTGCAGAAGGGGCCCGGTGGAAAACGCAAGGTACTGGTACCCCACAGGCGTTTTCGATGCCTAAACTTTGCGATGGTGATGCTGCTATTGGCCCACCCATATTACACTCAAATTGCATGGAGTGTGCAATCGATCATCCCACTGACGCAGTTTGGTTCAGGGCCAAAGTCCGCTCTTTGTTCCCACTTCAGGTTTCATGATTACACAAGGTAAGATAGGCTCCATGTGTAAGCACCCCAAAGGGCATAATAATAAACATCCTCCTGATATATTAATAAATATGGTGGATTTGTGTCACTTTTGTTGACAATAACGAATTGGTGCTCACACATGTATACATTACAGGCAGATGCGTCACTCGGACTGTGTTGCCATTCCCTAGACTAAAGCCTCATTTCCACCTACTGCTGTTGACCAACACTGCTGGCAAATTTTGCCAAATGCAAATGACGTAACATTTTACCCGGATAAGTGGAAATCGCCCGTTTCCACTAGCTAACCTTGCAAGGTCATGAGCATTGTCAATTGCTGGCAAAAATGCATAGCAGTAACTCGACAGCAGTGTCCTTGGTGGAAACACTTTCAGCTGTCAACTTTTATGACTTTGGACAGCAGTGTTGGTCAACAGCAGTAAGTGGAAATGAGGCTTAAGGCATCACAACTTGAATCTCATGGCCTATTGCAGGCTGTGACGTCATTCCCTGCACCATGTGTTCCCAGCCTGACCAAAACACACCAACTATAAATACTACTGAATTGATACTACGTTACTAGAAGATATTTGAAGAATTCAAATTCTGCAAATACATTTTATTCGGCTAAATATACTTGTAGTTATGGAACTCTGTTCTCTAGGCTTATTACAAACATTTCTGGGTTTGTTCACTAAATACTGGGGTTTTACAGAATTCAAAGCATGCAAATGGGTTTCACTTAGTCAAATACAGTACCCAGTTATAACTGGATACTGCACCTTTCTGCAGGAGAAATCTGAAGGAATTTGTACAGACCCTAAATTAATATAAACTAATTCCGTAAATGTGCTGGCAGGGCCGTTAGCGGTTCATTGTTAGAATATGACACCCCTAGATATCCATACTGATGCGATATTGATATAGTTGCTGTGTTTGGGTAAGGCGGGAACACACGGTGCAGGGAATGACGTCACTGCCAACAATAGGCCAGGTTGTGACGCCACTGCCATGAGATTCAGGATGTGATGCCATGGCCTAGGAAATGGCATCACAGCCTGAGTGACGCATTTGCCTGTAACATATACAGGGTGATCCGCGGTGCATGAGCAGGCTGATTGGCTGATTATCCAAAAAACCAGTGCATGTATTGGAATTCTGTTTTACTTTGTATCAGGAAATGTACCATGCTGATTTCAAAACTCGCACCGTCGTTGACCTTCAATGTAACCTTCACAGGTTTCCAGTTGCTATCTCTGACACTGTTGGAAATAGGGCGATGATTCCAATTAGTGAGTTGACGAGAAGGATGAGATTAGTCTAAAAACCTAGTCGCCTGTAGCACAGTTATGTGTTTGTGGTACGCAGTGAAGCTAGCGAGCGAATTGCATAGGGTCAGGATGGAAAGAGATGCAGTTTGTTGAGAAAGGTATTCTGCACAATAGACAATACTAGATTTAATATCCAAAACCGAACATTGGTCTGACATCTCACATATGCATGAATTGTCATGCATTTCAACAAAATACTGAAATAACTCAATTAATGCATCACGTACATGATATGCAATACAAACTGCTGACAGATGTTCAAATCTTGTGTTACTGCTCTGGTACTTGTATGAGGATTTGCAGCTACAGCTGCTAAGACCATCACACTGGTATCATCACTTGCAGCAGTCAGTGCAGGTTGTCGTGTCGCAGGATGACACACTCACTGCAAGCGTTTGTGAAGTTATTGAAAATGTGTGCAATGGTCACTCTGGATGGGTGTCTCCTGTTTGGAAATCGCTGTTGGTAAAGTCTCACAGCAGAACTCACGGTTCGGTTTGTGTCAAAAACAAAGGAAACCATGTCCACCGTTTTCCAACTCCAAATATTGCCATTTCTTACAAGGACACTAAATTCAATTGGTGAATGTGTCTGAAGTAATGCCATTTTATAGCGCACATTAAAGTATTTTGGATTATGCTTCTGAGTTGTGCAGCGAAGTGGTGACAAATGTGCCAGTGCACAGTAATTGTCATTTCACAAGGAGTTATGAACTTTGTGCTTTAGTTGATTGTACATATTGTCATATCCTGAAAAGCCTTTTCATTTTGCAGTAAACCTGGGTGTCCTTGTGAAGCATTGGTTTAACTGCCATGCAGGAAAGCCATCTGTCGGCTGTGCAGCAGGCCACTAATTCTGGGCAGCAGAAATAGTATATAAATTCAGAGAAACTGTCAATTATAATAATAATCCAATAATCCAGTAGCTAACGGGTCCTATACACTATAGTGTCTTAACCCGGGGGCTCCATCCTTTCCTAATCTTTAGCCTTGCAAGCAAGCGTGCTAACCCGCAGTCCGTAGACCCATATGGGTTGCTCACAAGCATTTTAATTCACAATCACAATTTTAGGGACCCACAGCGAAACCCTATGAAGGAATTCTAGTTAATTAGAGCATGGGGGGAAACCGGAGAACCCGGAGAAAACCCATCGCAAGCTGGCAGGATAACTAGAAAAACTCCTTCGCACAAGCTAGACCCAGGATCGAACCCGGGTCCACAGAGGTACAAGGCGAGTGCTCTAACCACTGCGCCACCATCCGCCCGAGAAACTGTCAATATTCCCAACAGTTAGGTTTTTTAGACTAATCACATCCTTCTCATCAAGTTACTAATTGGAACCATTGCATTATTTCCAAAGGTTTCAGAGATAGCAATTCAAAACCTGTGAAGGTTACTTTGAATGTCAACAACAGTGCGAGTTTTGAAATCAGCATAGTACATTTCCTGATACAAAGTAAAACAGAATTCCAATACATGCAGTGGTTTTTTGCATAATCAGCCAATCAGCCTGCTCATGCTCCACGGATCACCCTGTATATTCAGTTATTATACATATAGTATCCTATCACCTGATAAATCTTTGTTTCCATTTGCAGGTTTAGACATTTGGAAAAAAAAATATATGATGTTTGATTTTGATAATTTATTACTGGTAAGTTTAAATGACATTAAAATAAGTTGAATATCTTTTGACAATCACTTGCTTTCAGAAATCAAACATCAGGGTGCTCTTGTAAAAGTAGTGCAATACATTTAAATAGGCCACATTATCCCGACCACTCTTGATGTAAGTATATATAATGTCCTCAAATATCAACATTTGATTGTAATTAATATTTTCTTAATAAAGATGTCATTCAGCAGCTGCACATATGAGAACACTAGCAGAGAAGCTGAAGGGTCTGATAATGGATTAGATGTAATACACGCAACATTGCATTTCCTAACGTCTTTGTTATACTTTTAACTGACTGTTTATATATTAAATAAGGAAATCAGCAGTGATTGGGAGTTGTCATACATGCAAGATGCAAGTGATGAGGCCACTGACATTATGTTACAGGCAAGT
>JAVBJR010000228.1:0-3823 GCA_031546965.1 Dysgonomonas sp. | reverse complement strand
AGTGATTCAAAATTAGAAAACATTCACGTGCCATATGTGGCATGGGCAAACACGACATCCAACGTGGCTGACGGAGCGTTGGTTTGGCGTCACACTGACGTCACAAAACGTCACATTGTGACGTCGGTGCAGAAGCCCTATGGAAGAATTAAACATCAATATTTCTTTATTCAAAATAATCTTCACTACAATTGTATTAATTACACGTAAAATGTGTGTTTGTTCACTATATTAATAAAATTAATAAAAATTATAAGTCCAGTCAAAAAAAAAAAAAATTTAAATTTTAAGCCTAACAATGTTAAAGCATGGAGTTCGTAAAGCATGTATATTTTAAAGGTGAACTGGCATGGTTTTTTAAAGAACCCTGAAACTTAACCTACACTTAGACAAAACCATTAAGAAAGAAAGTGTTGAAGGAAAATATTTTTGAACAATTAATAAAAAAGTTATTGAAACTTAAAAGTTCGAAGGGATAATTAAGTTAGCAGGTTCAGTTACACTATTCGACCTCCTATTCGGTAAACTGTATAACGTTTAAGTACCAAGAAGTTCTTTTCCCTATAATTTCCACTGATAAAAAAAGATATTATCACTTAAAGTTGGACGGGGTAATTAAGTTAGGAGGTTCCCATATGCTAACAAACCTATTATTTTTCAAAACAATGAAGGAAAATCATAATAACCACGAAGAAATGAAGTGTTAGGCCTACTACAAAACCTGCGTAGTAAAAAAAGTTATTATCAATTAAAGCTTGAGGGGTAATTAAGTTAGGAGGTTCCCCTATGATATATGACCTCCTATTCTGTAATCTTGATAACTTCCAGTGGCAATAACTTATTTTTTTACTAAATTCCATTCATAAAAGACGTTATTATCGCTTAAAGTTGGAAGGGGTAATTAAGTTAGGAGGTTCCCATATGCTAACAAACCTCTTATTTTGCAAAACAATGAAAGAAAATCATAATAACTACAAAGAAATGAAGTGTTACTACAAAATCTGCGTAGTAAAAAATGTTATTATCAATTAAAGCTTGGAGGGGTAATTAATTTAGGAGGTTCACATATGCTATTTGACCTCCTATTCTGTAATCTTCATAACTTTCAGTGACAATAACTTATTTTTTTACTAAATTCCATTCATAAAAGACGTTATTATCACTTAAAGTTGGAAGGGGTAATTAATTTAGGAGGTTCCCATATGCTAACAAACATCTTATTTTGCAAAACCATGAAGACTAACAATGAAGAAAACAAGTGTTACTACAAAATGTGTGAGGAAATTAGTAAACAAAAGTTATTTGCAATTAAAGCTCGATGGGGTAATTAAGTTAGGAGGTTCACATATGCTATTTGACCTCCTATTATGTAATCTTGATAACTTCCAATGGCAATAACTTATTTTTTACAAAATTCCATTCATAAAAGACGTTATTAGCATTTAAAGTAGGAAGGGGTAATTAAGTTAGGAGGTTTATCTATTCTATAAGACCTCCTATTCTGTAATCTTCATAACTTTTAGTGGCAATAACTTATTTTTTTACTAAATTCCATTAATAAAAGACGTTATTAGCATTTAAAGTAGGACGGGGTAATTAAGTTAGGAGGTTCACCTATGCTAATTGACCTCCTATTCTGTAATCTTCATAACTTCCAGTGGCAATAACTTATATTTTTTAATAAATTCCATTCATAAAAGACGTTATTAACATTTAAAGTAGGAGGGGGTAATTAAGTTAGGAGGTTCACAAATGCTATATTACCTCTTATTTGGTAAACTTTACAATTTTAAGTGCTAATAACTTTTTTTTACTAATTTCCACATACATTTTGTTGCTGCAATTGCTTTCTTAATGGTCTTAATTGTCTAGAAAACAATTTACAGGTGTCTAAGCCCTTTCATAGTGACAATATATTGGAACAAATGTCCTTAGGTTGCTTTGTTGGTGTTAACCTGATATTGAAAGACGTGAAAGTGACAGTTGTAAGCCATAAAACACAATTGTAGGGTCTGAATGGTTACATTTGGGTTTTGTATACAACAGTTCATTTACGACATCCACATGCAATTTATCTGCATGTATACTGCAATAAGACTGCGCAGTTTGACTCCAATTTCACATTTACTGCGCACCTACAAACTTCATATTCGTGTTTGAAATTACAAGTTACTACTATACACATTACTGCAATTCGTGATTTGAATTCCTTATATCCAAACACAATCCCACGTTGACCACTTGACCTATACTACATTATACATGTACATGTACCAGGAGTAAAATTTCACATGCAAATCAATATGCTAATTTAAAGCACTTAACTCGTTCTATCTGATAATGCACCTTGAAAATCTGTGGTGGAAACCTGTCTAATGTTTTAAACCTGTCTATTGTGGAATCTGTCTAATGTTGTAAACCTGACTATGGTGGAATCTGTCTAATGTTTTAAACCTGTCTAATATTGAAAACCAGTCTATTGTGAAAACAAACCTGTCTAATGTTGGAAACCTGTCTAATGTTTTAAACCTGACTATGGTGGAAACCTGTCTAATGTTGGAAACTTGTCTAATTTTTTAAAACCTGTCTAAATTTTTAAAACCTGTCTAATTTTTTAAAACCTGTCTAATTTTTGAAAACCTGTCTAATTTTTTAAAACCTGTCTAATTTTTTAAAACCTGTCTAATTTTTTAAAACCTGTCTAAATTTTTAAAACCTGTCTAATTTTTGAAAACCTGACTATTGTGGAAACATGTCTAATGTTGGAAACCTGACTATTGTGGAAACCTGTGTAATTTTTGAAAACCTGACTATTGTGGAAGCCTGTCTAATTTTTGAAACCCTATCTAATTTTTGAAACCCTGACTGATTTTGAAAACCAGTCTAAATTTTGAAAACCTGCCAAATTTTTGAAAACCTGCCAAATTTTTGAAAACCTGTCTAAATTTTGAACACCTGTCTAATTTTTGGAAACCTGTCTAATTTTTTAAAACCTGTCTAATTTTTTAAAACCTGTCTAACTTTTGAAAACCTGTCTAATGTTGGAAAACCTGTCTAACTTTTGAAAACCTGTCTAACTGTTGAAAACCTGCCTAACTTTGGAAAACCTGCCTAACTTTTGAAAACCTGCCTAACTTTTGAAACCCTGTCTAATTTTTGAAACCCTGTCTAATTTTTGAAAACCTGTCTAATTTTTGAAAACCCGTTTAATTTTTGAAAACCTGTCTAACTTTTGAAAACCTATCTAACTTTTGAAAACCTGTCTAATGTTGGAAACCTGTCTAATTTTTAAAAACCTGTCTATATATATATAATTTTTAAAACCTGTCTAATTTTTGAAAACCGGTCTATGTTGAAAACCTGCCTATCGTGGAATCTGTCTTCATTACAAACCTGTTTATGGTGGACAAATTTAGTTCATTTATTACCTATTAACTTCAATTATTACAAATTAACTTCATTTAAAAAAACAAACTCTCTAACCTGGACAAACCTGTATATGTTGTACACATTTTTGGACTGTATGAGATTCCACCATAGACAGGTTTCACTGTATATTAAATTATATAAATATAATTGAAATATAATTGAAATAATTGAAATAATTAGCAAAACTAATTTTAATTTCAGAGAACTTTTCTTAAAAATACTTTATAAAATAAATAAATTTGTATTAATTTACATTAGGGGAGACCGGGGATGAATGGACCATTTTTTGCGTCGCAATTTATTTTAGAAAAACTAAAGCGTTTGAAGAAAATTGCGCACATGGCCATTATCTGCTAAACATCGTAGTTTGTTTGTATATTTTTCGTATTTGGTT
>JAVBJR010000295.1:0-7370 GCA_031546965.1 Dysgonomonas sp. | reverse complement strand
CGTGGAAAGTTTTAAGACTAAGTTAGACGATTTTTTCAATAGTATGGGGAGGGTATAGGTACTTGACAGGGGCAACCTAGTTGGGCCAAGAGCCTGTAGTTGCCTGACGTATTGTATTGTATTGTATTGTATTGTATATTTTCTCTTCTCATCCCATTTCAGGTGAAGTTTTCCATTGCAAGCCTAGGAAAAATAAAATTACGATTAATAATATTAGTGAATTAACCCTTCAGTCACTAATTACTATCTGCTTAGGGATCACCAAATCCTTTGGCAGAAATATTTCCCAATGTTAATTGATCATAAAAAATTGATTTTCCCATGTTATACATATAGGAAATCCATGTTAAACTTTTGTCTACAAGTGTGGACAAATGACCAAACCATGATCAATATAATAAGCATTGAATTTCAATTTGGAAACTTTCGTTCCTTTGTTTATTTTACAATCATTTAATATACAAATGTTAATTGCCACAAATTTAATATAAAAATGATATACATACACAGTTAGTGTTGTGTGTATGTGTATACATATAAAATATACAATTGTGTGATTTCAAAATAATTACAATGAAATTTTATATCATGAGTTACTTCAGTCGAACCCACTTAGCAACAGTCGATTTTGCTAAGCGAAGTTGAAAATGGATGCAATTTATTTCGATATATGTGGAATTCGTTATAAGTGTACTTACAAAAAATTTTCCGTTATTTTTGTGCTACTCTTTGGATGACAAAATGCAAACATATTTGCATAAATTCCAAATAATAGTCCACAAATTTTATTGTACAAATATTTAAGGGTCTAAACACAGTTCTGTTTCAAGGTAAATGTATATGGTTTTGTAAGATATACCCTGAAACTTAGGGTGCAACTAAAACGCGTACGACTGACCACTTGGACGGACTGTAGACATACCCCACTGTGCGGACTATTCGATGGACCACGCGGACCAAGTCGTGCGGATTGCCTTAGCTCCAAAAAAACCTAACCTGATCTGACCTAACCTGAACTAGCCTAACCGCACAGTCGCCAGTCCGCGTGGTCTGACCGGTCCGTGGTCCATGTGGTCAGCCGGTCCGTATTTTATTAGCATAATAAGTCTACATGAAGGAAAATTAAAGAAAGCAAGTGTTGCAACAATCTGTGAAAACAAGAAAAAAAGTATTTAATGTTAGCACTTGGAAGTTTGTCTGACAGTAAGCCAAATAATTCAAATACAAACCTACAAACTGTATTACCCCGTAGAAATTTATGTGGTGCAGATAATGTTAACTAATTTCCACGGACATATTTTATTTCAAAACTTGCTTTCTTCATGGGTTTTATTCATGTAAGTTTCAGAGTACCTAAAACCATTTGTAAAATACTTTTGTGATGTAATTTTTGCACCTAATTCGATCTTTTTTTTATTAAGAAATCCGGATAAAACTAAATACAGATATTAAAGAATCAAAATCTTCCGAAAATAAAAAGATCGAATTAATTAATTCTATCTTTTTGCTACCGTTTTGCGTTCGTTTTTTCCCTTAAAAGCGATTTTGTTCGTAATAAGCGAATTCCCTTATAAGCGATTTCGTATAATTAGTCTACCGTAAAACCTGTAAAACTCTGTCGGAGGGATCGGGAAACCAAATCGCATGCGCTTAAATTACAGGTTTTACGGTATATGAAATCATAATTAAGTTGCTTTCCTACCTTAAAGGTGTTATGACAGGACTTTGTAAGCTTATTCCTAGGCCTAATTCCACGCATGCTTTAGAAAAAAGGGCAAATATGAATACCATGAGTTCCTTTATTTTGTGAAAATAACAATTTTTGGCGAAGTTACAGTGAGTTAAAGTTTTTATAAAATAAGGGCTAATGCGAGGCTAATGGGCATGTGTAGCGAGGCTAATTGTCTGGTATGGAAGTGTTGCAGTACCAAGAAATGCAATGCACCCACGCGCCAGCCGCCATCTTGAAATAGCACTACCAGACCCGAATCTGGCAGGCTATGGCGCATACGGTTTGCAATACCAGCCAAAATTTTGACAAGTTGACTGCCGGTGACTGCCGATTTCTTGGAATTTCACACAAATAGACATGCTCATATCTCATTAAATATAGCCTTTTTTCAAACCAGATTTTGACGACGTACACAAATATAGTGTCGAAATAGTTCTGTGGACTTGGAAGAAAAAAGTCGTGTCATAACACCTTTAAATCTGCATGCTCCTCCCGAAACAGCGACGATGTTGACGTTGCAACGCCTTCGTAACCGTGTTCGCGTCGGCGTATTGCTAGGCGCACACTATGCGGTTGGCTGGTCCGAACCGCATTCCAACGGGTGATTTTCCCGCTGGTTCGCATGTTCGTGCGCAACGGTTGGAGCACATATTGAGGGCGCGGTTGCTGCTCGCCATCAACCGGACCCAATAGCACGTGAACAAGGCGGACCAATAGCATCGCAGGAAGGCGTTCCTTCCTGCAATGCCATTGGCTGCGTTCGACATCCGAACCGGTCCGATACGTTCGGAACGTACAGGACCGCACGGTTCGGACAAGTACACTTCGGCGGTCGCGGTCGGGTGTGACGTCATCGTCGCGCATGCGCAGTGCAGTTTTGATAACCAACCGCACAGGCCAACCGCATAGTGTGCGCCTAGCATAACTGCCACATTTTCAAATTGGCGTCATATGCATCATCGTGTGTACACAACGGATCTGGAGTGACACACAAAGATCCGTTGTGTACCATTGCGCGAATCATTGTGTGTACCGTCGTGTGAGTGTGGCACAAACGCCCCTCATATCTTTGAATAATAACATCGATTAAAGATTCGTTATTGTTATTAAGTTTTAAAATTGCAGGTGCTAATTCTTAAATAATATACAATAACTCCCTGAAATAATGAAAAGATCAGAACATCTTTTATAAAAAAAAAACAAACAAACAAATGTAAAATAAATATTTGAAACATGGAAAATAGATAAAATGTATTTGTTAAAAATTTAATTAATTACATATGGTTGCTCAGAACTGGAATTCATATATGTGTGCATGTGATAAGCAATATACCAATCTTTTTATATTCATTACATCTAAATAATACACTTAATTTGAATTTTAATAGCTATGTATATACATATGTATATGGATGTCAACAAAATAAAATCTGCAAAAAATGCTGTATTTTATTAGTTTCATTCATGTTCCCCTTATTGTAATTATTTATTTCATACAATTCTGATATATATATAGCAGCACATTAATGCAAAATAACGTTCATTATATACGATATGAACTATATATATACTTCATTCAGCAAATAATCTTTTAGTGGATGGCAAACCACAGTGATTGCAGTGGTCGAGACTATGAAGCCTTTTGGCTGCTATATGGAATTAAACTGCAGTGATGGCAACAGTGATGTCAGACACGAGATATAGTCCCTCAGGGAATAGCTGAGGACAAGCTCAATAGATACATCATAGGTATAGATAGATGCATGATTTACAGTATATATGGTGCTGGAACATTAATTTTAGTTTATAAAATGCAAATACAAGTAAAGTATTACCACAACTGCAGTTTTTGTGTGCCGCTAATGAAAAGTGCAGTGCACTGTTATACTGTAGTTTTTTTAATTTCAAACTAAAGTTTCAAAAACGCTATAAATTTAACTGCAGTTACAAATTGTAGTTTGGTAACAAACTGCAGTGTCGAATTGCAGTTCTGATTTCAAACTGTAGTATCAAAACCACAAAATTTAACTGCAGTTGCAAATTGTAGTTCAGTAACACAAACTATACAGTGTCGGATTGCAGTTCTAATTTCATAACTGCAGTGCAACATTTTTCAACTGCAGTTATGCATGGCTGTTCTTGAAGTGAACTGCATTTATTCATAAAAAACTGACGTTTATTGTTTAAAAACAGTAGTTTTTATCAAAAAACTGCACTATATTTCTGTAAGGGTAGACACGCCTCCCAAAGCCAATGATTGGTGGTCGCCTCCCGAGCCGGTTGTTTTGACCCGCCCACCGACTTGCGATTGGCTGACGCTTTTCGGATCGCTGAAAATATCTGGCTGGCCAGATATCAGCGATGGGTCTGGCGATGCGGTTCACGACGTGCGTTGCGTCCAGCGCGATCGACCGTGGAAATAGGATCGCAGACGCAAACGCCGACGCAATCGCCACAAAATCGCTTGTATGGATAACAGGCTTTAAACGATGAATTTATATCGTCTTTTGGCCAAATAAGGCTACAAATACATGTTTATAAAATGTGCAAAACAACAAAATTTTATTTGTTAAATCTGAAATTGATTTGATATACTACAATAATTTAAAACGGCGTATTTGTATGTCGCGTTTTTAAGCCTGGTTTCCATACAAGCGATTCTGTGTTTTGCGTCTGCGTCTTCGTCTGCGATTGGCGTCTGCGATTGGCGTCTGGTTATTTCCATATAAGCGTTCGTAGACACACCTCCCCCAGCCAACGATTGGTGGTCGTCTCCCGAGCCGGTTGTTTTGACCCGCCCACCGACTTGCGATTAGCTGACGCTTTTCGGATCGCTGGAAAAATCTGGCTGGCCAGATATCGGCGATGCGTCTGCGATGCGTCTGACGACGTGCGTTTCGTCCAGCGATCCACCGTGGAAATAGGATCGCAGACGCAAACGCCGACGCAATCGCCACAAAATCGCTCGTATGGAAACTAGGCTTAAGTAGGCCTAAAAACGCGACAAATACACAAGGAGGTTAGAGTAGTATGGAGGGAGCATAAGGGCGAAATTTTGGTCCCACTGCCTGCTTTGAGGGTAGACCGCTGGAGTATTGCAAGAAAGCATGCTTGAAGGGTAAACACAAGGAGTTAACCAAGGGTCCTGCTACAAACTTTGGTGCTCACTAATATTTTACACATTTTGATGCTGTTACATTGTTTATCCTTAGATGGTATTATACTTATTTATTTTCAAATCATAACCCTTCTGATTTTGAGTAATAAATATACAACATATATGGTATTTGAAATTTATTTTTCAAATACTGTAAACTTCGCAGAAAATTGTAGCAGTCCGAATTTAGCCAAATTAAACCCACTACTAATATATTTCTGAAATTTGTCATTAAAAAATTGTATTTTTCAAATTATTCATTAAAAATTGTTATTTTTCAAATTATTCATTAAAAAAGTTGATTTTTCAAACTTGTCATTAAAAAATTTGATTATTTTACATATTTAATTACATGCCACAAATTGGAAAACCATTGGATCGCTCTGAAAACATTCAGAATCGCGCTGAAAACGCTCGGAAAACGCTTGAAATCACTTGAAAAACGCTTGAAATCGCTCGGAAAACGCCTGATATCGCTCGGAAAACGTTTGAAATTGCTGAGAAAAAGTTTGGGAAACGCAAACACTTGCCTTGCAATTATACAACACGTTTAAATTAAAAATGATTATTTCGCATATGTAACTATAATACAGAAATCCTAACTTCGCAGGTCTTCGTCCGTTTCGACTTCAATTGAAATTTTATCCACAACTTGAATATCTCATCCGTAATTATAAATTGTGAGTATTATAAAAGTTATACTTTTTATTTGATATCAGTAATTAAAGGATTAGCGCTTCTTGGAAATGGGTTCAGTTGCACCTGTAGGGAATAAAAGGGCTTGGGGACAGATCACCAATGCTTAGGCAATGCTCCAGCGGTCTAGCCTCCAAACAGGCCCTACAGCACCTGCTGCAGTCCGGGACCAACAAAAATTGCTGAGAGAGATAGCAAGCGCTCCCTCCATACTACTCTAACCTCCTTGCAAATACATCGTTTTAATTAGGCTTATTTTACTTAATGAACTAATTAAAAGCACCTACCTTGATTTATGCACAAGCTGTGTAGATTTGCTGCAATCCTAAAAATTTTAAAACACTTGCAATTAGGAAACCATATAGCAGCGTAAATAAGTAAACGTATTTTCACAATTACCCACAGCATTTCTTCCAGCGAATTCTTGATTTGACCACATGGCGATGTTCGTAGCATTTTCCGGAAGTGGATTCTACGGGGGCCGCGATTGTATTTTCCCGGGGCGCAATTGATTGGCTGACTGCCACTGAAGCTGATTTTTGATTGGTTGGGCTCAAATTATGCCAATTTTTGATTGGCTAAATTATATTTATTTCTGATTCGAGAATTAAACGTTGTAATTTAGCAACTCTAATTTAATTGGACCTTTGGGCAGAACAAAATATTTGATTTGTCCTCTCAGTAAACTGAAGTATGTAATTGGTTGTTATGAGCCAAAAAAATATTTATCAAGTGCACATAGTTTTCACTCCTACATTTATGTAACAAAAATATTTTCTGATGTTTATGCATGGTTTAGTTTAATTTTTCGAATTTTAGTGATTTTTGACAAAGTCTTGAAGGATTATAGTTTAGAGTATAAATTTAATATTACACATTAGTTTTTTACTCTAAACTATAATCCTTCAAGACTTTAATTGCTGCATTATAAGGAAGATTATTATTATAATTGGGTCTAATTAAAATATATTTCAGATTAAAATGTCTAGCTCTGTGGGTTTTATACCTGCAGAACCATGCAGAAATCTACAAACTGCTGTCTGCAGAATATTATGTGCACAGATTTCTTTAAAATTCCATGATAAATTGTTTCTGCAGAGTTAGCACATGCAGAACTGTGCGCAAACCTGCGGAACATGCCCTGCAGAATATTATATGCACAGATTTATTTAAAATTCCACGATGAATTGTTTCTGCAGAGTTAGCACATGCAGAACTGTGCGCACACCTGCAGAACATTCCCTGCAGAACCCCTTCTGCACAATAAAGTTTATATGCCTGCAGAGTTGTGCATGCTTCGCCTCATCAGACGAATGGACAGAGATTTCGTCTTTTAGTTAATATAGGATCCTGCAAAAACGTAAAGCCAAGAAGCCTGAATATACGGTGACAAAAAAAATCAAGTACATACATAGCGTGAAGTAACAGCTAGGTGCGAAAAGGCATCTATTGTGGCAATATTGTAACGAGGAATGGGTTGCAAAGTAAGGTGGTAGAAGCACTTATATATGGTTACGAGTTTTGGAATAGTATGGGACGGTTATAGGTTGTACAGGACAGCGGAAATCACTTTGAGCCAACAGCTTGTTCTTGCCCAGCATATTTGATTGTTTATATACAGTGCCGGAAAAAATAATAGCAACGCTGGATTTTGGAGGACATTTTTGCTTTCCCACTCAAATACTGTGCTCATTCCAAAATAATAAAATTATTCCGTTAATAGAATAGGAATCTACATGCTCTTAGGAACACTTTTAGCACAAAGGATATTGATTTGTACCAAAA
>JAVBJR010000285.1:0-4991 GCA_031546965.1 Dysgonomonas sp. | reverse complement strand
GTTTCACGAAAGATTGCGGTCGAGAGGGCCCCTCCCCCGACCTGACTACAGGTTTTTGGGGGGTTGGGTATATTTGAGGCTTGCTGTTAGAGGGGTTTGAGGGGTTAGTACAAATGGAAAGGGTAGATTTAATTGGTGTTACAGAGACTTAAATTGGGAGACAGATACTAGTGTCTTGCCTCTGGAGGGTTATAACTTACACAGTAAAGTTAGAACTGATAGAATTGAAGAGGGTATTGGATTATATATCAGGGATGGACTAAGCATTAGTGCTGTGGTTAGGGATTACAGTGCGGGTACAGATGTTGAATCACTATGGGTTGAATTGATGTTTGGGAAAAATGATTTACTTAATGTTGGGGTTATCTATAGGCCTCCAAATGCAGATTTGGGGTATGACGAGGGAATATCATATCAGTTAAAGAGAGTAGCAATGGGAGGGGAGATAGTGGTTATGGGAGACTTTAATTTTCCAGGGATAGATTGGATTTCTCATTCAGGTATTGGGCAGGGGGAAAAATTTTTGAAGGTTGTGGATGACTGTTTTTTAACACAGCATGTGTTGGGGGGCACACGAGATGGTAACAAACTGGATTTGGTTCTCAGTTCGGAGCCACAACGAGTGCAGGAAGTGGAGATTGGGGAACATTTAGGGGATAGCGACCATAATATGATACGTTTCTTAATAAATTGCAAGAAATCTGGAACATATAATTGTATGATGGTCCCTAACTTTAATAGGGCAAATTATGTGGGACTACGTGACAGGTTGGGGTCAACTAACTGGTGGGATCTGCTTCGCAATCAGTCGACCGAAGCAATGTGGTTGAAATTTAGGGAGGTGTTTGATACAGGTGTTAATGAATTTGTTCCCTTACAGAAGTGGAGGGTGGGACAAAGCATTCGGTGCATGTGGTTTGATGGGAAGGTGCGGGAAAAATTAAATCGCAAGCAGCAGTTGTTCAGGGAGTTAAAGAACTACAGTCAAGGCAATCTGTATCTGAGTATAAACAGAGTCGCAAAGAGCTGAAAAGGGAAATTAGCCAAGAAACGTGTGGAAACGGTTGTAGCTAACAATTTAAAGCAGGATACGAAGTCATTTTACAAGTATATATGTCACAAGAACAATTTCCGGGAAACAATAGGGCCACTGGTTGATGCCACTGGGCAGTTAGAGTCGTGGGATAGGGAAATGTGCGGAGATGTTCAACCGCTACTTCGTGTCGGTTTTCAGTAAGAAGTCTGAAATTGACATGGATGCCGAAGCGGGGGATAATGGGCCATACAAATGGGATGTCAATGTTGACAGGGATGTGGTGTTAAAGTATATACAACGAATGGGGCAAAACAAGGCACCAGGGGCGGACAACATCTACCGGCGTGTCTTAAAAGAAGTAAAGGCGGAGGTTGTGGATGCACTTGTTGAAATATTTCAAGAGTCTATCGAAACAGGGGAGGTTCCTATGGATTTGAAATGTGCAAACATTGTGCCTATATATAAAAAGGGGGTCTCATAATGACGACGGGAATTATAGGCCAGTCAATCTGACATCAGTGGTGGGTAAACTTTTGGAGTCTGTTATTAGGCATGCTTTCAGAAACATCTGAAGGATAATAATTCAATTAAGAATACCTAGCATGGGTTCAGAAAAGGTAGATCTTGTTTGCCAAACTTATTAGAATTCTTCGAGGTATTCACTAAATGGGTTGAAGGGGGCTCTAGTGTAGATATCTTGTTGTTGGATTTGGCAAAGGCATTTGATAAGTTAGCCACAGTAAACTTATTCGAAAGCTGAGAAAAAAGGGTGTGACAGGGAATCTGCTACGATGGATTAAAAATTGGCTGACATATAGAAAACAGCGGGTAGTTATCAATGGGGAACATTCAGATTGGTTAGGGGTTAATAGTGGTGTGGTTCAGGGATCGGTATTAGGGCCATTGTTATTTCTAGTTTATATTGATGATTTAGAAGAAGGTATCCTCTCTAAGCTTAGTAAGTTTGCGGATGATACCAAGTTGGCTGGTGTTGTGGATTCACTGGAGCAAAGCCAAGAATTACAACGGGATTTGAACAGATTGGTGGATTGGGCTCAAAAGTGGGATATGCAATTCAATGTGGATAAGTGTAAGGTGATTCATATTTGGACCAAAAATTCTGGGGTAGAATACACGATGGATGGTAAACTGTTACAAGTTGTTACTCAAGATAGGGATCTGGGGATTATTGTTGAGGACACATTAAAGCCTACAGCACAATGTCTGGCTGCTTGTAGGAAAGATAACTCTATTTTGGATATGATGAGATGGGGGTTGGAGAGTCGTTCAAGGGAAGTGTGGTTACCGGTATATCGGTCCATAGTTAGGCCACACCTTGAATATTGTGTGCAGGTCTGGGCCCCGTGTTACAAAAAATATATTCAAGCTTTAGATAGGATTCAGAACAGGGCTACAAAAGTGATCAGTGGGATGTGGGGTTTGTCATATGAAGACCGTTTGAGGGAGCTTAAGTTGTTTTCGTTGGAAAGACGTAGAAGGTGGGGGGAGTTGATTCAGGGTTTTAAGTTTATTAAAAGCATTAAATACCCTGGGGCTGAGCACTTTTTCCAGCTTGTTGGGCAGAGTAAGACAAGGGGACACCGTTTCAAATTACAGAAGCAGAGACCCCGACTATTGATGCGGCAACACTTTTTCTCTCACAGGGTTGTGGATGAGTGGAATAGGTTGCCAAGTAAGGTGGTGGAGACGAGTTCCGTGGCCCAAACTAGTTATGCCAAGAGCCTGTAGTTGCCTGACATATTATACAATACAATACAATACGTCAGGCAACTACAGGCTCTTGGCCCAACTAGGCTGCCCCTGTCAAGTACCTATACCCTCCCAATACTATTGAAAAATTTGTCTAACTTAAGCCTTGTTTACAATGTGGCGCAGCATCGTTTACAATGCAGCGCTATTCCAGAATTCGGTGGATTCCGGAATATTTCAACACTTGCGCACAGCTGGCGTATGAGTTGAAAAATTCCGACTTTCGGCGTTCGCGTATCCACCAGGCATTAGCGCCAGCCAATCAGAACGCTTCCTGGGAACAGGAAATGAAAATTCAAAATATTCCAGAATGTCATTTATGTCGTTTATGTGCAATAACATTCCATTTTGCGCAAGTATCGTTTACAATGTTGTAAGCGATTTTGGCTGGGCGCAATAGTTTTCCTGGCGGATATGCCAGGCGCTTGCGCCATTAGCGCTGCATTGTAAACAAGGCTTAACGATGAATAAAGCATTTCGTAGGCATTTCGGAAATCTAACGACTTTTAGTATTAATCGGGTTGGCATCCAGGATGGCGTTTGAATCAGCACATGCTTGCCTTACTTGCGGTGCTAAATTCAAATTCGCATAAAATTCGCAATTTTATACAGTTAGTTTTAAATTTTTCTGACCAGTTCTTTTCTGTCACTTCAAGGAATTTAAAAGGTTCTGCTGTAATCTTATGCACTTCTTTTTTCTCAAGTTTTATTTTTAACATGCAAATTTAACCATGCAGCATATTATTGGAGCAAGACTATATTTTTAAGCACCATGTTCAAACCCGACTTATATTTCATGCTCGGCACATACTCGGAGCAGGCTTTTTTCTAGGAAATATGGTATTTTGGAATACATTTAAAGGAGAACTGAACTGGTTTTGTAACCCTCCTTGAAACTTTCTCCAGTAGCTGAAAACATGTCAGTAAACACGTTGGCAGAGTCAGAAAAGTTTTCTACAATTTATTCGCAGTGCAATTTGCGATTTGTGCCAGCTAAAATTACATCATCAGAGGCAAAACGTTCGATTTTGGCCGAATTTAGCATTGGAAGTTCCGCGAGTTCCTAAACCACGCCTCCCTTACAAAAATTTTAAAGCTGCTGCAGGTCTGCTGTTAAAGCTGCTATGGTTCCACTTACAGCCTTTGTTCATCCATGCAGCACACCTGTTGCAGTTATATGGCATAAAATGTGTTGGATGCTGCACATCGCAGCCATGTGGCATGCAGCTCACAGGCATGCAACTCACAGGCTTGCAGGTCACAGTCATGCACGTGGCATGTATGCTGCATTAATGCCACATGGCTGCAATGTGCAGCATCCAACACATTTTATGCCATATAACTGCAACAGGTGTGCTGCATGGATGAACAAAGGCTGTAAGTGGAACCATAGCAGCTTTAACTGCAGGCCTGCAGCAGCTTTAAAATTTTTGTAAGGGCTCTTTCTGTCTATGTCATAGCTCATATTTCTTTACATATCTAAGCCAATACTCGTCGTATTACAAAACGGGAAGTGACAAACAGTTTCTTTTTACTTCATCTTCATGTTTATTGAAGAAAATTGGTAGGTCAAAAACCAGTTCATTTCTCCTTTAAGTTTCCCTAATACAACACTTTATGGTACCTTGTAAGCATTTGGAAACTATACATCCAATAATTTGTTCAGAAATGGTGTTTTATTATAAAGGCAGAGTGCTGTTACAAAGAGCATATACACTTATAAGGGACAAAATCACGGATCTTTGTGGTGCCGCTATAGAGAGTTTTCACTGTACATTTTTTAAAATTGCTGCTAATCTTTTTGCAATTTTTTATACACAATAGATTTTAATTTAAAATCTTACTGTTAAGGTGCGTTTCCATGGGCGGTAAATCGCAAAATTCGCCCGCATTTTCGCGATATCGGCCGCCTCGCTGATGTCCGCCTGTGCATTTCCATGCAGGCGGAACTAAAAAAGCGCAGGCAGGAATTGCATTTTCCCGCAGACGCCTGCTCCCGTCATTTATAGCTTTCAACGAAAGCTCGCACGAAATGCAGCTGTGATCACGTGACACAGCTGACCAATAGTGACGCAGAATTGCAGAAACCAATCAACAGCGAGCTGTCGTTCCACAGCTAACCAATGAGTACGGAACACGCCATTTTCGATATCTGTGTTCCATTTCTGTATTCCATTTCCTTGTT
>JAVBJR010000318.1:0-3426 GCA_031546965.1 Dysgonomonas sp. | reverse complement strand
GTGGTTTCCATCGATGTGCCGCAATAAATTAGGCCAATCAACTCGCTAAACCCTTCGATGTATACGTCGTGTTCATCACATTACAGCCCCAGTGGGATCGACCCTGTGCATGGCCTGTCTCACCTTCTCTCGTTGAATAGGGAATCATTCGTTTTCAAGGTGGCATATCAGTGTTTGGGCCAATCATCCGGTTTATGCCAATGACATCACGAACATGTTCAACCAGAATTTGGTAGCGTATTGCAGAATATAGAAGATCTTGAAATACTGTATTGCCTGTTATAATAAAATACGATTGAATTTTAAATTGCCCTGGATAATCCGTCTCCTGAAAATAAGTATTGCCATTTCACTTTTGAATGGCACCCGAATTCTTCACCTTTCACATAAATCTTGAATCGTTCACAACTTTGCATTGGTGTTGAAGGCCAACACATTGAGCATTTCGTGTAACCCAACATTTTGTATCAATCAACACTTCCTATGTGGTGTATTGCCTAGTTTCAGGTCGCGTTGGTTTTGCGAAACACAGTAACGCTTGGGCAATGGTACTTCACTGCATGGCATGCTTAGTTTGTGCATATGTTAGTTTCCTTTACATTTTTGGTGTTTTTGTGTTCACAGCATGATTATGAAAACTTCCAGTCCCGCTAAATTTTGACGTACTCTTGAACTTCGTAATTGCATTTGAGGGTCTATCTTTCACGGTTAAAAAGTTACATATTAAATGACCTTGAAGGCAAGCTCAAATATCATATTTGTTTGCACCATTGAACTCATCATCCTTGCTTTCCTATACTGTTCCAAACCCATATTTCACTAACAAGCATATTTTCTGAACTATGGGATATTTATTCATGTACAGGTCGTGTCAAAATTAAGCAGGATTTTCATCAATGTCAAAAATTAGCTGCCCCGTACCCTCCAATATTTTGACGTATTGTGGAAACTGTACAGCATTAGTACAGGTTTAAACACTAACGATACACCTAAATATACCAGAATACAATTTTTGATACGCTGATGATACACAAAATATGATAATTCATGTTCGATACACTATCAATTTACTTGCAATAAGAGAATACATGTTCAAAACTCTAACGATACGAGAGAATACATGTTCGATACACTAGCGATACGAGGGAATACATGTTCGATACACAAACGATACGAGAGGATACAAGTTCGATACACTTACAATACACCAACGATACATATATACATGTTCGATACATTCGATACACACATTACACAAACGATACGAAAGAATACATGTTCGATACACTAACGATATGAGGGAATACATGATCGATACACAAACGATACAAGAGAATACATGTTCGATACACTAACGATACGTGGAAATATTAGAGGGCAGCAGCTAATTTTTGACATTTTTTTAAATCCCGCTGAATTTTGACACCACCAGCTTGCCATAATAAATACCGGGTTTTTGATGATGTCACGTGATAGCGATATTACATACTTTATGGGCTATAGGGATCGCTCCCCTGTAGGGATCGTCAACGCCAATATCGGCGCTGTATCGTATCGCGATCGTCAACGCCGTATCGTATCGCGATCGGATCGTCGACCTATTGTGCTCCGTACCGGCCTTCTCGTCACCTTTTCCGCCGTTTTTCGATTTCAATGGAGGTGCCCATCATGAATGCTGCGTCCGGATCAGGAGAGCCATCGCCATTTCCACTGGTATAAAACGAATAAAATTAAATTAAATTACATAAGCGCGTTAATTAAAACCTATTCATATAGGAGATATTGCCAACTGGGTTTGCCTATGAAATAGTATCATACACGGAGTATGGTGTTGATTCATTTGTGGCGAATTTATCAACTAAATTTCAAGATGTTGATGAAGCGCAAAATTGGAGGAAATCATTTGAAGATCTCACCAAAACAAAATATACAGTAAGTTAAACATGTAATTTTGAATTTTGTAAAATGGTGCAATTGCAAGGAACTGCATTATATTTATTGATCATTGTCATTGAATTCACTGAAATTAATCCAAAATAGGATTTTTTAAATTTCACATTATTTTGTTGTTGGGTCATTCCATGTCAATTCAATCCAAGTTTCAATCATGGAGTTCACCCACCACTTCAGAATATTATGATAATTTAATATGTAGTTGATGGGCATCCAGTATGTAAACCCTAAATGGATTAGTCTTTGAAAAATCATTGCAAATTCTACCTTACAAAAATGAGTTTTCGCTAAAACACATTGCTGATCTAAGTGTATTTTTTTAAAATTGCGAACAAAAACCACCCTCTTGAAATTTTAACCACATGTGGACAATATGTATCTGCACCTACTGTTTAAAATTCAGATTTTTGAAATTGGTCCTACATTGTCGTTTTATAGTTTTAAGTTGATTGCTAAAAATCCTTATATTAAAAAAGTATGTCATAGGACATTCCTGTTTGCAGATTTAAAAACTACACTGAGCACAATTTCATTATTTTGATGCGTCTATTATTGCAGGCCTCTTAGCGAACCTATAATAACCTATAAAACCTATAAAAACCTTTATTTTAATTTAGTGCCTTTATTTTTTTGAAAATAGCCTTTAAAACCTATAAAACCTATATTTTTCTCGCCTGGAAAACTGAATTTCTTAGAAATTACCACGTAAATTGTAGAGCTGGACACAAATTAGATTGCTATATCTGAACTATTTTGGTTACATGTTTTTCCCATTACCTTTTGTCAGGATACCCATAGCATAAGATTGCGTTTATAGCTGGATATGTGCCTATTATGTCTGTGGTGATTCATATATGTATGTACAATGAAACCTGAATAGCTCGACTGAGCAGGATGGATGCAAGGAAGTTTGTTCAAGTCAGAAAAGTGTTCAATTTACTCGATATGTGCAAAACTTCATTTGAAATGGACCACTTGTATGCATATTGTTTTCTGCATGGGCTTGCCCCTCTTTAAGTGGACCCTCTTTAGGTGGACCCCTTTAAAGGGGTCCAATAGTTCATGCCCAACTTCAAATTTGAACTTGGGACATGAACTATTGTCATAATCCTTGCAATCCAGCCAGATAAGCACTTACTTGTCATAAGTGGTCAGGTTGTCATTAAAATATCCAACATTATAGAAATTTGAAAAAATAATCCACATCCCCACTGCAATGAATCAACATTTTGCAATGAGCTCATTATGAGTGGGATTGATCAAGGAATACTAAGGTCATGGAATGGAAACTCCAGCCAAGCGATGCGATCGATGTGTGAGGAAAAACGATATGTGAACTTGTGACTGAGCTAGCACAGTAAATATTCAATTTATTGGATAACACCAAAGGTATGTGTGTTCTTCGACACAATTTAGATGGCACTATCAAAAAATAACCGTTGAAATGCTTCGCGTAAGTCCATTATGGAATAC
>JAVBJR010000418.1:0-3006 GCA_031546965.1 Dysgonomonas sp. | reverse complement strand
TCAAACCGATACAAACCGATACAAAAAGCGATATGTACCGAATCACTCAAGGAATCGCTGCCCATGCGCATTTTGACCCATGATGCACTGCTCATTCCCGTCAGCCAATCGACAGCTGCCACTCTCTTTCCCATTGAAAATGAGGGGAGTGCTACATCCTGGCACAGTATATTGTATCCTTGGTCTGACCGTAGTTTGGCCCCTCCCACTTTCGGTGACGTCATACGGCGGGAAATTCAAATTAAGTCCTACCTGAAGTTATTAAAGGCCCCTCCCACCCGGCGATGACGTAACTAGGGCGAGAAATTCAAATTCAGTCCTATCTGAAGCCAATATGACTTCACCTGCACCTGGATGACGTAACACGGTATATCAACTAGCCCTGTCTGAGGTTTTCGATACTGCACCGATACATACCGGAACGTACCAAACAATTCAGTTCTTCGTGAATCATTATTAGGCGCCATCTTGGGTCCTGCTGCAGAACCTGACTTAGATTTTCAAAGTTAAGGGATAATTAGTTTAAGTGTTAATTGGTGTTTTTAAAAGCCAGGAGTGTGTCTTAACTCGCTAGTCAACAACTCAACATGTTTTGGAGGTGTAAGGATGTACAAATAATGATTATGCAAAGGTGAAATTACAATAAATGAACAATATAACTAATGTATAAGGACTAAAAATGTGTGATTACAATAAACATATGCAAATAAAAAAAGGTGTAAGGCCTAAAAGGGGTGATGCATTACGGATGTACAAATAATGATTAGACAAAGGTGAAAACGGAACTGTAAAATATTAAACAATATAAGTATAAAATAAATGTATAAAACTATAAAATAAATGCAAACAACCAAAGGCACAAGTGTAAAGTGCGTAGGGCGCATGACTCACCATCACATGTCTTTGCAATCACCCGATCAAAGGGCACAAGACTCAGCATCACAAGTACTAACAATCTGGTAATCTGAATACCAGTTAACAAACAGATTGTGAAATGGTTGTATGACAAAATAAACATGCTGTGTTTAATGAAACCTATACAACTATAGGCACTTCACCAATATTTAAATTCTAAAGAATTGCGAAATCCACTGGAATATAATACAAACACCATGTATTATAATACCCACAATCTGGCTGAACCATGGACCTACAACAATGGTGTGTGTGCGTGCGTGCGTGCGTGCGTGCGTGCGTGCTTGCGTGCGTGCGTGCTTGCGTGCGTGTGTTTACTTTGCCTGCCTGAATTCTTCAAATTTTGAGATAAACCTTTAACATTGAATGTGGTTGTTCCGTTTGCCGCTAACAAACTCGTTGATGAACGCACCTTCACCGTGTTCGGCGCTGATTTCATCGGTCATCTTTCCTAAATTCTCCCCAAGGTATTCTTTCAGTGGATCTTCAGTTTTAGGAGAGATGTAGATTACTGAATCCGTGTCCATGTAAAGGGCACGTTCACGAAGGAGGTTTAATGTTTCCAATAACTTTTGACGAGCAAACGTTGTGGTAAATTCGGCAATTACGACGTTGGTTATGTTTCGAACCTTGGATGAACTCCTTGTTGATCCTGTAGCTTACCAAAAACATGTCTTCATTGACTATACTAGCATCAGTCATGGCGTACTTTGGTGATGTAAGGAGTTCCACGAACCGGTCGTATTCGGTGAGGTACTCGGTTTGCGGGAGATCTTCCCTCATTCCGAAGCCCCCCAAAACGAATTAAGGCATAGTTTTGGGACCATTCGTTTGCCAGGGTTCTTGTCAACTTTGGTTTTATCGACTTTAACCTTCTCTTGGCTACAATGAATGATAAAGCACAAATAAAGTTTGTATAAATATTACATCCGTATGTATATTCACTGTATATAGATAAAAGTATCTTACACATAGTAGTCCTCGATGAACTTGTCTTTATCATCATCGGATTTTACCCATGATGGATACCCAGAGGCTTCTTGCTTAATTTTGAGGAACATGTCTACATATTCCCCAAAAAGACCCTGTGGGTAGTTTGGTGTGACACCGTATTCGGCCGATTCCTCGTAGTGCCACACACTCTGGACATTTGAAACCTGTATCATAGCATAAAGACAAAGGACATGTTAAGCAAAAAAAAGCATGGTTTGTTTCTGTAAGGATTATAACTTATGTTTATTAACATACCATGTAACCCGCCTCCAGAGCTGCATCAACCTCAGGGGTGCACCAAGTTGCCGTTAATTCACACTCAATGTCAGTATGTTTGCAGTCACCCTGGTGCTTGGCTTCCGCACACGTCCGACACAAGGGGAAGAGTAGTTTTCCCCTTGCAGGGTATGGAAGGACAGGGTGATACAAGCAAGCCTCTTGGTGGTCTAACTGTCTCCTTTATTAGGCCGAAGTATTTTGCTTTGGTGTACGTGTCTGGAGTGACGAGTATTGGGTGTCCCACTGGCATCTTGCCTAACTTGTTGATGGTTGGGTACAGTGAGACAAAGTCGCAGTACCGAATTACCCCACCTTCCCCAACCTTGGCATAAAGGCGTGCAGCATGTGTTCTTCCACCGTAGAACGCATGTCTTGGATTCAACGGTTCCGCAATGTCCATGCCGTCAATGAAACGTTTCATCTCTGGATCACATTTCACCATTCGGTCAAAGTCACACTCCCACATACATAACTGACATCACATGGTCCGGGGCAACACGTCGCAGGTATTGTTCCTTCTCCAACGTTGTGGCACGCAAGTCCGCCATCTTGCAACCCAAAAGGTTATTGTTCATCTTGGGGCCGAAACAACGTTGGCATCCATGGAAATAACATCCATGGAACTCGAAGATGGTCTTCGTTTGAGCACATAGTCCATCAACAAAGTACGATCCTACTTTAGCCTCGCCGGTCAACGATGATGCGTTGGTTATTGCGATGTTGAGTTTGTGACTCAGCAACCCCATCCACCGCAAGGCTTTGCGGCTCTGTTGTTTTTTGCGTCCGACGTAACCATCTTCGGGAACAATACCAATTGTT
>JAVBJR010000906.1:0-4129 GCA_031546965.1 Dysgonomonas sp. | reverse complement strand
ACTTGCTCCTGGGGATGACGTACCTGCGCAGCCACAAAGCGGATGTTTTGAATACAGAGCGCCGACTACGTATTGCCTGTGTGACTCCAACTGCCTATGCGCCCTTTCGTGGGAGCACCGAGCTGGTTGACCAGCTCACTCGCCGACCCCAGTAGATCTGACCGAAAGCCCATCTTCCTGCTATCATTGAAGGACACTACCATTCCCCCAAGATCAGCCAAGTGGGTCACTCTCTGCCCAACGGATTCTGCTGATGAGCTGGCAATTTTTGAACCCAGTAGGAACATGAAGGTGGGGACAGCTTACATCCTGCAGGAGGGCGATACCGTCATGGATGTGGAGGAAGGGCCTGCTGTATCGCAAAAACAGGGCTGCACAGATGAATCCAAGAGTCCGGTGACTTCCGTTGGCAATCAGGCTGTCATTGGGGATCAGCTATTGTCGAGCCAGCAACAGGAAATACGTGACCTCCTTTTCCAGTTTTGTGATTGCTTTCAAGATGGAGAAGGCCCTCCTGGAGATATCACCACAGTCCAGCATCACATCGAGACGGGGAATGTCCAGCCGATTCGGAAAAGTCCCTATAGACTGTCTTGGGAGGTTCGCAAGATAGTTGCTGACAAAGTGGCAGAGATGATTGAGCAAGGAGTGGCTGAACCATCAAGCAGTCCTTGGGCAGCGCCGATTGTGTTGGTGCGGAAACGTGATGGAACAATTCGATTTTGTACAGATTACCGTGCGTTAAATGCAGTTACAAAGAAAGATGTCTACCCGCTCCCCAGAGTGGAGGATTGCCTGGATCGACTGGGAGGTTGTTCTTTGTTCACGGTCCTCGACTGCATGACAGGATACTGGCAGATTTCCATCCGGCCAGAAGATCGAGAGAAAACGGCATTTATAACACCCGATGGACTATACCAATACCGACGGATGCCGTTTGGGCTGGCGAATGCCCCTGCAACCTTTCAAAGGTTGATGGATACAATGTTTGGTGAACTCCGGTGGACAGCGTGCCTGGTGTATTTGGACGATATTATCATACCAGCCAATAATTTTGCGGAACATTAAGAGAACTTAACCCGGATCCTTACAATTATCAGACATGCTGGTGCCAAACTAAAGCTGTCCAAGTGTTCCTTTGGGATGGCATCTGTGCGGTACTTGGGACATGTAGTGTCACAAGAAGGGGTTCATCCAGACCCTGACAAGTTAAAGGCTGTACGAGACTATCCAACACCAACCAATGTACGAGCAGTGAGAGCATTTGTGGGTCTGTGTGGGTATTACAGACGGTTTGTGAAAAACTTTGGATCCATTGCGCGTCCACTAACAAACCTAACTAAGGACGGTGTGAAATGGTGTTGGGGGCAACCGGAAGAAGCAGCATTCCGACGTCTTCAAGAGACACTTCTGACTGCTCCAGTGTTGGCATTCCCAGTGGAAGGTGCACCATACGAGTTGCATACAGACGCATCACGTCAAGGACTAGGCGCAGAGCTGACACAAATTGTCAAGGGCGAAGAAAGAGTCCTGTCTTACTTAAGTAGGGGTTTATCCGTGCAGGAAGAGAAGTACCATACAACAGACCTTGAGTGCTTGGCTGTGGTATGGGCAATACAACAATCGCGCCCCTACCTTTTTGGACAAAAGTTTACGGTGGTGACGGATCATGCAGCGCTGAAGTTGCTGATGATAACTACACATGCTGTGGGTAGCAGATTAGCAAGATATGCCATGGAGCTCCAGGAACACAATATGATAATCCGACACCGACCTGGACTGGCCAACAACAATGCAGACGGACTATCCCGTAATCCAGTGGGACGACCAACATCAGAGACAGACATAGCCCTCTTCCCACCAGAGAAAACTGGGGCTTTTGTTCTGGCTGGTGTGGAGAATGGACTAACTCCCCATCATCTTCGGCAGAGGCAAATGGAGGACGCCTTTTGGGGGCCTATTCTACGTTTTCTTGTGGATCCTACCAACCCAACCCTACAATCGGTGAGCAAAAAGGCAGCAGCCTATGAAGTTGTTGATGGGGTTCTCTACAGAAAAGTTTATGGAGAGGAGAAGCCAAGGCGGATTGCAGTGCCAGTTACCATGCGGACATGGGTTCAACAACATTGCCATGATGACCCACTCTCTGGTCATCTTGCAATTGACAAGACCGGGGAGAAAGTGCGACATCGATTCTTTTGGCCCAAAATGACAACTCACATATATGACTACGTGACTTCTTGCCATGCGTGCCAGTTAAATAAACCTGGAAACCAGTTACCTGGGGGTCATCTTGGGACGATTCCAGTAGGCCGCAGGTTTGAAATGGTTGGAATTGACATTGTGGGCCCTATGCCAAGAACACGGGAGGGCAACAGATATATCCTCGTAGCCACTGACTATGCAACCCGGTATGCCATCGTGGAACCTTGCGCGGACAAATCATCAGCAACGGTTGCAAAATTCATAGCCAACCGGCTAATTGGCCAGTTTGGGACCCCGGCAAAGCTTTTGAGTGATAAAGGAGCGGAGTTTCTTTCAAGGTCAGTTTCACGGTTACTGCAAATGCAAGGGATGGCACACTTACGAACATCTGGATACCACCCTCAGTGCAATGGACTAACGGAGAGGTTTAACGGTACCCTTGGGCGAATGTTGCGGATGTTTGTTGAGCCAGAAGGGTATAACAATTGGGACAACTTCGTATTTTCCAATGTGAAAGCATACAACTCTGCAAAACACGCTACCACAGGGTTCTCCCCACACTTCCTCATGTTTGGGGAAGAACCCCTTGCTCCACTGGACATTGCTTTACCACAATCATCGCAGCCAGTACAAGATCTGCAGCAGTGGTGGAACCACCTGGTGAACAGTCGCGAGTTTGCTAAATTACGAATTGGAGCAGCCCATGACAAAGAGGCAGAGAGGTACAACCGGACACACCATGATGTCCGGCTCAAACCAGGGGAATTGGTTACGCTACAGCAGCGGGTGCGACATGGAAAACTCTCTCCAAGGGCAACTGGACCGTATGTTGTGAAGAAGGTCGTATCCCCGGTTGACTACATTCTGGAGCCTCAGAAGGGAGGTAAAGAAATCCTAACCCACATATCACACCTCCGGCCATACATCCAGCGCAGCCCATCATGGGAGGACATCGCCAGTATGCCTGAACCCTTGTCTATACCAGCTAGCACCCAATCCATCTCCTCCTCAACTACTCAACAAAGACCGAATGAGTACCCACCCAACAGACACTCATCATCAGCATCTAGTGATCCAGATGCCCGCCACTGCATCTGCCAGACCCAAGATGATGGACGTACTGCTATGATACGCTGTGATGAGTGCAATATTTGGTACCATGGAACTTGTCTACGACTCCCAACAAGGACCCTTTGGGCTCTGTCAGGACCTACCACCAAATGGAACTGTCCAGCCTGTATACGCAGCCTAACAACCTTGCGAAGGCAGCGCACACAGCGAGCGGCATTGCAGAGTACTGCTAGAGGACTTGGAGCAGATGCAGGGGCACGCAGATCCAGATGTAGCTCGATAGCCTCCTCAGAACTCTCTCAGCAGACGGCACACACAGCGCCAGCAGTGACCCAACCAGGCTACAATCTACGTAGCAAACGTCACCAGCACATTTCACCGGGTGGCTCAGAGAAGGTGGCCTCTGTGTGCCCTACAGGACTCCCTTAATTGCCAGTGACTGTATTTGTGCTTGATCGAGTTGTTGGAAAATGTTAGTATTTTTGGTTTAGTGCAGATTTCGTGCGTCATCAGTTTGTGAATTTGTGCATCTTGGATTTGGACCTTTTTGTAAGAGGGGGAGAGTTGTCGTGGGTAGCTGCGGTTAGGCTTTCCTGCCCTGTTTTGGTGTCAAAACAGCTTTGTTTTAGGTCCGCCTAAAGACCCTAGCTATCCTTGAGTATGAGTCATGCTGCAGGTGTGCAGCTCACTCTTAGGTCCGCCTTTTACATCAGGTTATCCGCCTGACTTGTATAAATAGGGCTGGGGCATGGGGGACCAGTCAGTGCATGTTATGCTGTGAACAGAGAAGGACTGTAGTGCTAAAACGTTGTAATAAAATACTAAGAGAATACTCAACGAGGTTGTAGTCTTG
>JAVBJR010000447.1:0-2552 GCA_031546965.1 Dysgonomonas sp. | reverse complement strand
TCTCCAGAGAGCAGCCATGCTCTTGTTCTTCACTCTTGGACGATTCTTGAGAGATGGACTTGTATCGTACGTCAAGAAAAAGCAAATATTGCATACACAAAGCAAGATGATCAATATCATCCACACTTTCCATTGAAATATAACTATAAGTTCTTCAAGTGTCATTGGTTTATCGATATATGCCGCAAAAGCATTTATCCCATCCATAAATAATGGTGGCAAAAACTTAATGCCAAACTCCTGGTATGTAATGTAATTTCCAATAATCAATTCTGAAAACTAGTCAACCACAATGCAATTAAAAGCACTATAAAATTATCTGATGGATGCATAATATTGTTTCGTACTGCCTTTATGCTCATCTAATTAATATCACGAGGCATACCTCTCGCAGTGAATGAGTCCCTTGTGATAAATCTTCTCCCGTTGTATATGGTACATAAGGCACTTTGATTAATCTGTGAATAAGGGCTATAATATATTTTTATAATTAAGATTAAGTAAAGGAAAGTAGAGAAGATTTTGAATCATTTTCTCTGTAATTTCAAAATACTCCTGATCAAAGCTGATCCTAACAGCTTCAGTATATGAAATTCAGAGACGTAAATTTACGCCAATTTGACTCATGTTGAATGAATCAACAGACAATTTATTCCACTTGTCATAATAGCCACAATTGGGCTACCAGGGCTATCTGGAACATATTAGTTGTTTGACATTTAAAAATAAAACCTAATGAAATGCTAAATCCCACATGAGAATCATGGGATCTGCCATTCTAGCCACCACATGGCATGCATTCCAAGCCTGCAATTGTAAAGAAAAAGCTATTGCCCTTCGCTGACTCTGGGCCAGCACGTGATTATTTGGAGGGCAAATATTCGTTGGGCAGATATTCATACTAAGGTCAGTACATTCTGTGCCAAGAAGGAAGACAGTGCAAAGCATAATCACGACAGATCAGCAAAGCATTCAATGGCTGAACTTAAAATATTCTCTGTGCAGTGGGGGTCTGTTTTTTTTTAGCAATAAACAGTATGACTGTATTCTGCAGACTCGCCATGATACACAGGCATCAAAGCACAGTGCTTGTGTTGTAATATGTCTAGTTTTCATACAAGCAATTCCACGTTTTGCATCTGCGGCTTGTGTCTGGCTATTTCAGTTATAAGAGGGTCGCTGACACGCCCCCCAGTCAACGATTGGTAGATGCCTGTGTTTTTACAACATCGGTTGTTATGACCCACCCACCGACTTTTGAAGGGTTGACGCTTCTGCGAACACTTCAAATATCAGGGTGGCCAGATATCAGTAATGCAACTGGCGATGGGTCTGCTAACGTGTGTTGCATCAATGAGCTAAAATACCTTCAGTTAAGGCAAGCACTGCAGATGACAGAGCGCTCACCCTAATGGATATCTGCGTGACGTCACACATAAGGAATTTATAAGCCACCATCTTTGCTTGCAGGCATCCAGCTAACCCACATGACTGCTTGTTAGAATTGCTTCCATAGAATTAAGATTGTGTCGTTGGGTACCGACAGCGCCTACACCTGAAGCCATGTATTTCTGCGCATGAGCAAACTAATAGGGCAACGGCGCACCAGCAATTAATTAATTCGCAGTGTATTCCTTAAGGTTGAGCATCAAACATCACGTGATCGCGGTGGGCGGGGCTAAACTGAAAAAGTTGGTCGTCGTCTAAAATTGGAAATACAAAACCAAAACATCGTAAATTCGCGAAATAAATACAATTAATTAAAGGGATAAGCTTACCTTTTTTCACATACTTTGTTTCGGATGTTGGGTCCGTATATTCGGCTACAGGAAATCTCGAAGTTGGCCGATTTTCGTGCGAGCGACGCACACCAACACTCCAAACGGCCGAAATATTGCTTCTAAAAATCCAATCAAGGTACCGAAAAATAATATATTTTACCGTTTATTGATCAAATCAAACGGGACGAAATTCCGTTGCGCGAATCGTAAGTTTCATGTCAAAATACATGCTACGATTGCGCACGGCACGGTAGCGGTTTCGCGACGGTTACGACGCCGCGAGACCGCTCCAGCTACCGGAACGGGTAGCGGTAGCGGTCCCACGCCATCGCCAACGGTTTTCGATCGTAACCGAGTGGCGCAACTTTGCTGTAACTTTTGTTTCGCGCAACGGAATTTCGTCCCGTTTGATTTGAACAATAAACGGTAAAATCTATTATTTTTCGGTACCTTGATTGGATTTTTAGAAGCAATATTTCGGCCGTTTGGAGTGTTGGCGTGCGTAGCTCGCAGGAAAATCGGCCAACTTCGGGATTTCCTGTAGCCGAATATACGGACCCAACATTCGAAACAAAATATGCGAAGAAAGGTAAGCTTATCCTTTTATTTAATTATATTTATTTCGCTAATTTACGATGTTTTGCTTTTTTATTTCCAATTTTAAACGACGACCAACTTTTTCCGTTTAGCCCCGCCTACCGTGATCACGTGACTTTTGATGCTCAACCTTAACCAAAGGTATTTTTGCTCAATGGTTGTATCCAGCGATCC
>JAVBJR010000787.1:0-2710 GCA_031546965.1 Dysgonomonas sp. | reverse complement strand
TCCGTTAGTCCATTGCACTGAGGGTGGTATCCAGATGTCCGTAAGTGTGTCATCCCTTGCATCTGCAGTAACCGTGCAACTGACCTTGAAAGAAACTCCGCTCCTCTGTCACTCAAAAGCTTTGCCGGGGTCCCAAACTGGCCAATTAGCTGGTTGGCTATGAATTTTGCAACTGTTGCTGAAGATTTGTCTGCGCAAGGTTCCACGATGGCATAACGGGTTGCATAGTCAGTGGCTACGAGGATATATCTGTTGCCCTCCCGTGTACTTGGCATAGGGCCCACAAAGTCAATTCCCACCGTTTCAAACCTGCGGCCTACCGGAATCGTCCCAAGATGACCCCCAGGTAACTGGTTTCCAGGTTTATTTACCTGGCACGCATGGCAAGAAGTCACATATTCGTATATGTGAGTTGTCATTTTAGGCCAAAAGAATCAATGTCGCACTTTTTCCCCTGTCTTGTCAATTGCAAGGTGACCAGAGAGTGGGTCATCATGGCAATGTTGTAGAACCCATTTCCGCATAGTAACTGGCACTGCGATCCGTCTTGGCTTCTCCTCTCCGTAACCTTTTCTGTAGAGAACCCCATCAACAACTTCATAGGCTGCTGCCTTTTTGCTCACTGATTGTAGGGTTGGGTTGCTAGGATCCACAAGAAAACGTAGAATAGGCCCCCAAAAGGTGTCCTCCATTTGCCTCTGCCGAAGATGATGGGGAGTTAGTCCATTCTCCACACCAGCCAGAAGAAGCGCCCCAGTTTTCTCTGGTGGGAAGAGTGCGACGTCTGTCTCTGATGTTGGTTGCCCCACTCGTTGGCCAGTCCAGGTCGGTGTCTGATGATCATATTTTGTTCCTGGAGCTCCATGGCATATCTTGCTAATCTGCTACCCACAGCGTGTGTAGTCCTCATCAGCCACTTCAGCGCTGCATGATCCGTCACCACTGTAAACTGTTGTCCAAAAAGGTAGGGTCGCGATTGTTGTATTGCCCATACTACAGCCAAGCACTCGAGGTCTGTTGTATGGTACTTCTCTTCCTGCACAGATAAACTCCTACTTAGGTAAGACAGGACTCTTTCTTCACCCTTGACAAATTGTGTCAGCACTGCGCCCAGTCCTTGCCGTGACGCGTCGTTATGCAACTCATATGGTGCACCTTCCACTGGGAATGCCAACACTGGCGCAGTCAGAAGTGTTTCTTGAAGACGTCGGAATGCTTCTTTTTCCGGTTGCCCCCAGCACCATTTCACACTGTCCTTAGGTTTGTTAGTGGGCGCGCAATAGATCCAAAGTTTTTTACGAACTGTCTGTAGTACCCACACAGACCCACAAATGCTCTCACTGCTCGTACGTCGGTTGGTGTTGGATAGTCACGTACAGCTTTTAACTTGTCAGGGTCTGGATGAACCCCTGCTTGCGACACTACATGCCCCAAGTACCGCACAGATGCCATCCCAAAGGAACACTTAGACAGCTTTAATTTGGCACCAGCATGTCTGATAATGGTAAGGATCCGGGTTAAGTTCTCTTGATGTTCCACAAAATCCTTGGCTGGTATGATAATATCGTCCAAGTACACCAGGCAGGCTGTCCACCGGAGTTCACCAAATAGTGTATCCATCAACCTTTGAAATGTTGAAGGGCATTCGCCAGCCCAAACGGCATCCGTCGGTATTGGTTTAGTCCATCAGGTGTTATAAAAGCCGTTTTCTCTCGATCTTCAGGCCGGATGGAAATCTGCCAGTATCCTGTCATGCAGTCGAGGACCGTAAACAAAGAACAACCTCCCAGTCGATCCAGGCAATTCTCCACTCTGGGAAGCGGGTAGACATCTTTCTTTGTAACTGCATTTAACGCACGGTAATCTGTACAAAATCGAATTGTTCCATCATGTTTCCGCACCAACACAATCGGTGCTGCCCAAGGACTGCTTGATGGTTCAGCCACTCCTTGCTCAATCATCTCTGCCACTTTGTCAGCAACTATTTTGCGAACCTCCCATGACAGTCTATAGGGACTTTTCCGAATCGGCTGGACATCCCCTGTCTCGATGTGATGCTGGACTGTGGTGATACTCCAGGAGGGCCTTCTCCATCTTGAAAGCAATCACGAAACTGGAATAGGAGGTCACGTATTTCCTGTTGCTGGCTCGACAATAGCTGATCCCCAATGACGGCCTGATTGCCAACGGAAGTCACCGGACTCTTGGATTCATCTGTGCAGCCCTGTTTGTGCGATACAGCAGGCCCTTCCTCCACATCCATGACAGCATCGCCCTCCTGCAGGATGTAAGCTGTCCCCACCTTCATGTTCCTTGGATACGTCTGCGGAATACCCGATGCGTTGATGGCAAGCACTCGGCTGAGACCTCTTAAGTCGACAATTGCACGTGGTAGCCAGGCAAGCTGATTTGACGGAGCACCCTTCTGCCTACTGGGTTCAAAAATTGCCAGCTCATCAGCAGACTCCGTTGGGCAGAGAGTGACCCATTTGGCTGATCTTGGGGGAATGGTAGTGTCCTTCAATGATAGCAGGAAGATGGGCTTTCGGTCTGATCTACTGGGGTAGAAGAGTGAGCTGGTCAACCAGCTCGGTGCTCCCACGAAAGGGCGCATAGGCAGTTGGAGTCACACAGGCAATACGTAGTCGGCGCTCTGTATTCAAAACATCCGCTTTGTGGCTGCGCAGGTACGTCATCCCCAGGAGCAAGT
>JAVBJR010001029.1:0-3242 GCA_031546965.1 Dysgonomonas sp. | reverse complement strand
CCGATTCCATTAATCTATCGTTTACAATTGTCGCAAAAAGCTTATACACCGTTGACAATAAAGATATTCCTCTATTATTATTCCCCACGTTCTTATCGCCATTCTTATATATCGGTATCACTATTGCTTCTTTCCAATCCATTGGTATCTTCCACTACTACCAACTTTATTTTTCAAGTCTATCAATCCTTGTCTTGCCGCTTTTGTTGCATATATCCACACTTCCGGCTCTAACTCATCACCTCCTGCTGCTTTTCTTATCCTCACTCTAGCAATCACCCGGTTGACTTCTTCTGTAATCTCCCTCTCCCATCTGTCTTCTATCTCTGTCTCCCCGCTCGCTTCTTCCCTCCATCCTTCTCCTACGCTCTCCTCCTCTCCGAACAACACCTCAAAATGTCTAACCCAGTCATCCTCCATTATATTATTCCCCATTCTTTGCCTTCTTCTTCCTTTATTAAAGGACATATATCGTGGCACTTTGTCCTATTTGTAATCATTTTCAAAGCTTATTGTGAAGTTTTACTGTGATATTGGGTATACTTTTCGAAATTATGAGAAATTTCAAAGCAATACTTCACCCGGAAAGAATTCCCGAAAATATGTTGAGCGGTGGCACGTTTGGTGACACACACGTCACTGGCACTATGCTAACCATGCCCTATCGCTGATACGTTTATGATGTCATTGTCGGCAGTTAGCCCATGACGTTCCAATTCGTCGTAGTTCTTCATTTCTCGATCACTCCGTCAATAATTGTTTAAAAACATTCCAAACGAAAGTCATGGTTTTAATTTTCTCTTTCATTTCAACTGTTTTTAGGGCATGGGACTTTACAAAACCGCGATACATGTCCTTTAACAAATTTCCAGAACACTTCCTCTGTTTAAATTGCTTTCACCTCCGCCTCTGTCTTCAGTTGCCATCGTAATTTACTCTCCTCACATATCTCTCGATACTGTCTTCTCTCCATCAAATATATCTGTATGCACCTATCCCACTCCCCCACTTGTTCCCTTCGAGCTCCCTAAAAAGTTTCCTCATTCTCGTCCGGCTGTCAAAGCATTTGCTCATCCACCATCTCGCATGATTCTCTCCCGCCCTCACTCCATACTGTTGTCTTGGCTGTGCATTCTCCACAAATACTTTTAAACGCACCCAGCACTCTTGTACCCTTTCTCCACTCTTCCTTACCCAATCCCCAGCCTCCATATTCTCCCTATATCCCTTCACACATTCTTCTGTCCACCTATACTTTTTCCAACGCTTCACCCAACATGGGTACTGTTGGCGTTCCTCTCTTTCTCAAGCCTTCCCCAACTCCATATTCAATGGCATATGGTCCGATTCTGTCCTTTCCCCTACCCTGAACCCCATCACTTCACCCTCCGCCTTCCCATTCACTATACCATAATATATAATTGTACATCCCCAATCCGCCACATATGTCCATTCCCCTTCTTCATCTCCTAGCTTCCATACATTTATTACCATCAGCCCTACCTCCTCCATCCACTTGACCCTCTTTAATCATTCCGCATTTGTCATCTCATCCTTCGAAGCCCGTTCACGTTCACTTCCATCGCTTGCCATCGCCCATTTTTCTTCCCCAATCCTTGCATTCCTGTCTCCTACCACCAATACATTCACATTTTCTGTCACCCTAATCTCTTTAGGCTCTTCCCTAAACTTCTCCCATCCCACTGCATTATACACTGCCACCATCAACCACTCCTCTTCTTGGCCGTGTCCCTTAAGAAAATAGAATTACTCTTCCATGTAAAATTCCCCTCAATTTTTCCATCCTCTTCCTTCACCCCAAATATTATCTCTCCCTCTGCTCTCCATTTATTATACATCCTTTTGACATACACCCTGCCCCATTTGTATCCTTCCGGCAGGGATTTGAACCACCTCTCCCCATGTTTTTCTTTCAACCATGTTTCCAACAGAACCACAAAACTCAATTCTCTTTATCTCTTCCCAAAACTCTCTACTTTGTTCTTCACCCCGGCTACATTCCAGGAAATCAGGGACAAAACCTCTATATTTCTCAATTGCTTTTCCTCTCACTGTTTTTTTGGAATCCCTCCATCCACCTTCATTAGCTTCTGGCTTTCTTTATTCCATCTATACAGCTGACCTTCAATTCCACTTTTTAAATTGTACCCTTGCTCGTTTTCCTTGCACTCTTGCTTTGGGGCCGTTCAAAACCCACGTGTCCAAAAATTCAACCGTTTTGGACCTCCACCCTCTCCCCTGTGGCCGGTGGTGGCCTTCTCTTGAACCCACCCCCCAAAAACCATGTCTACCCTCCAAGAGTTGTGGTCTGTTAGCTGTATAAACCAGCATAGACTGAATTTTAATAGACTTGTACATGCTTTCCCTATATTTCCTATTGTTATGTAATCGTGTAATCATAATGCCACCACAACCGAGTCGTCAAAGCGCTTTGGTTAAGGGTCATGCTAAAATCTTTCATGACCACATGTCTTTTCTTGTTCCCACCCCTCCCGTGTGTCATTTGCATGTCTTTTCTACTACCCACTCCCCCACCTAAAATGGACACGTGGTTTATGAACGGCACCTATTGTGTATATGCCTGATGTGCATACACAACTTTTTTGCTATTAAAGTAATATACAGCTTGTTCCATTCAAAAAACCTGTGCAAACTTCTGTACTCTGATTGGTGTTACTTACTATCTGACATTTCTATTAAAAAGATAAAATCACAATAATATTGTTTGTAAAAAATGTTAAAATAGAAAAACCTTAAGGGAACGCGGGTTTGAAACAGGGACCTCTCGATTTGCAGCGAAATCATATACCACCTTTTTACATACTCACTAAAGGACAGTTTGGAATAGTTCTGCTGCCCTTTCCATGTCGTGTCTTCAATAATTGACTGAACTCCAGAAGGTGGTCGTGGTTCCATGGTGTAATGGTTAGCACTCTGGACTTTGAATCCAGTTATCCGAGTTCAAATCTCGGTGGAACATGCACATTTTATTTCAGAGTTCCTATGGTCATATTGCAATTTACAAACAATGTGGATTGAGAGGAAAACGCTGAACGAAGCGGAAATATTATTTGCGCCCGTGTTTTTAATATATTGTGTGCTAATCATCATATCCGCCAGTAGTTTAAGCACGGTTTTCTGTTTCATGGTGCTGAGGCTAATTGTATGTGGTTCCATGGTGTAATGGTTAGCACTCTGGACTCTGAATCCAGCAATCCGAG
>JAVBJR010000566.1:0-2621 GCA_031546965.1 Dysgonomonas sp. | reverse complement strand
ACACACACAAAGCACTATAGGATTTTTCCTATGCACATGCTACAATTGTGGTCCAACTGGACAAAAACACAGTTGTTCTAAAATTCTGATAATACTCAAATGCAACTACATAGAATGTGATTCTCTATCTAATTGTGCCATGTTTTCATTTGTTTATAATATAATAAAATTTCAAATGAAAACATGTCACCATTAGATAGAGAATCACATTTTAGGTAAAGTAAAATATCAGTATTACAGAACGTTTTACATGGATAATATAACATTTAAATTGAACACCAGTGGTAGCATGAGGGTTAAGTCCATGCAAAATACAAATAAATTGTGATAACCTGACTTCCTATCTTCCAAAATATTCCAAACAAATTACAAGAGGCTAAATGAGAAAATACCTACACAAATAAATATAAAACATTACTAAATGACATATTTTGTAAACATATTTCACAGAAACAAATTATCTAACAACAATCACCTTCAAGATCACTCGTTAAACTGAAGAAATTTGAATAAAGGCAGAAACAAAGAGAGTGGTTTTCAGTTAAATAATGCTACACCACATGAGCTGAAATGGGGCTTGCTAGGGGTGAACTCGTTGCTGGTCTCAAGATGTCAGAAGTCAACCCTCCCCTCCAACTGGAATAGGGGTATCCCATTTTACAGCTAGCTCACCATATCAGGCCTGCTAATTTTATTATATACATATATTTAAATCGCAGCCTAACATCCTTGTTTCTTGCAGAATTCCAGGCTATTTCCCAGTTATTTCCAAGTTCATAAATTTCCCGGCTATTTCCAGGTTTTCCAGTCACCACCCTGCTTTATTTTTAACCTCACCCTCTCCCCTAATCATCTGTCACTTAGCCCTCAACTCCCCCCCTAAATTACATCATCTTTAAGAAATATAACAAAATGGATTAAAACACATTTAATAATAAAAGAACCATCAGTAATTTTAGAAAAGTAATTATATTTCATCTTTAATCATTTACAAATACTTATTTTAGCCATGCCGCTAAATCCAAAATGATATGAATTTTGGTATCACTTTCAGTTGTCATTTTTGCTTGGCTCTTCATCAATTACGTAAATTAAAATTTATTCAAACACAAAAAGCAACAGTTAATATTGCAATATTAATTAAAATATTTGGGATGATCTTTGAATTAAATAAATCGCAGAACTTTTCAGATGAAGTCATCTTTTCTGAACCCCCTCCCCCCATAATCATCTGTCGTCATTTTTTAATAACCCCCCTCCCCCTTTTGGATGACATAATTTATGGACGCTTCCTAATTGACTTCTAATTTATGCAATGTTTTAGTTTCGTTTAGGCCTTAATTAGGTCAGAGGTGAAACTGCTATGCAACGTCATTGGGCAATGCAAAAAGGGTTCGAATGGCAAAAACCCCATTGAAATGCATGGATTCGTGTTTGAGTAAAGTGTGAACCATTTTTCCCAAAATGGCGACTTTGAGAGCCGCTGCCGTGAGAGGCTAACCTTTTTTGAAAAATAAAAATGCTAGGTCACTTATTTGGACCAATATAACAACATGATACATAAATTTCAGGAAAACAAATGGTATGGGAAAACCTTAAAGAAAAATTTTCCCGCTTTCACAAATACTTGCTCCATTGCCAACACCTGTGAATTTTATTTTCATTTCATCAGTTTTTTTTAGTTTAAACAAGTCATTCCTTAAAATGTATATTTCATGTTTAATAAAAACAGTTTTCACTGTCAAATAAAGTTTGGTAGTTACATTTTTTACACGTTTTGAGATGCCAAAATGTTTTCCCTGTTCCACCATCTCACTTGGCAATCAATTCCACTAATTTTCTTGTAATGACACGGTTCCAACGCTATTTAATTTATGCACGCCACTCCAAACTTTTTGGACACCGTGCTTTTCTTCGGTCAGACATTGCAAGCAAACGGCTTACGTTACAGGGACGATATTTTTATGATGTAAAGCTTGAACTGTATGTTATGAAATAGTGAATTGTTTTTATTTTGGTATGGGTATTTAATTGTAACAATTTAACAAACATGTAATGCGCGATCACATTCAAAATTATTCAACACTTTCTGGACAGACTGTATATTTATCTCGAAACTACCCTGAAAGAATGCTATCTGTCCCAAATTATGAAATTGATGAGTACTCGCACTATAGTAAACAATCTAAAAATCAATTTATCAAAAACCACAGAACCAAGCGCAAGGGAAGAGCAGACGACACTGCAGCCTCTACAAAGCTCAACCTGGGTGGGGCAGAGGTTTGGATTAGCCTCCTCTCCGACACTTTTAAAGATAGTGACCTGCATTTCTTTGCCAGGTTGGCAAACGGTAGACATTTATTTATTGCACTTATCAACTGGAAAGAAATCAAAAATACAATCCTAACCTTTGTCACCAGCAAAACGTTTTTATAATCTTTTTTCTACAGTGCATGAATGAATGCTTGAAGGTATATTCTTAGTTCATATTTTAGTATTTGATATACAGTGAAACCCCGTTAGAAGAAACTTCAAGGGAGCAGGAAAAAAAATTATTATATCTGAGTATTTCTTATATTCGAGTTTGACTTTTTCAATGTCCAATGAAAAATTTATTAAAC
>JAVBJR010000604.1:0-3365 GCA_031546965.1 Dysgonomonas sp. | reverse complement strand
ATGCCATTTTTTGGAATTTTTGGAAATTTTGACATTTTTTGGAATTTTTGGAAATTTCGACATTTTTTGGAATTTTTGGAAATTTTGACATTTTTTGGAATTTTTGGAAATTTTGACATTTTTTGGAATTTTTGGAAATTTCGACATTTTTTGGAATTTTTTACATTTTTTGGAATTTTTGGAAATTTTGACATTTTTTGAAATTTTTGGAAATTTTGACATTTTTTGGAATTTTTAAAACCATAGACTATAGTCTATGCCATTTTTTTGAAATTTTGAAATTTTTTGGAATTTTTGGAAATTTTGACATTTTATGGGATTTATTAAAATTTGTCGAACAAGTATCATCCATCGCGCTGTCGATTTTTGAAATTGGATGTAATTTTGGTAATTTTAAATTGTCACTATTTTGTCCGAACTAAGCAATAATTAGCGAAGAAATCAATACACAATTATTCTCATTTGTTACATTTCATATTTCATTTATTTATTTCCCCGTACCAGTTACAATTTCGCCGTTTCGTTTCCGACACCCATTCAATATTTCAAAATCCAGGCTCCATCTTCTGTTTTAATGACAATTTCCTTTGCATTTCCTGCCTATAAATTGTTGACATGGAGAAAAAACAAATTTGAATGAATAAATGAATGAATGAATAAATGAATGAATGAATGAATGAATGAATAAAGGAATGAATGAATGAATAAAGGAATGAGTGGAGTGGAGTGGAGTGGAGTGGAGTGGAGTGGAGTGGAGTGGAGTGGAGTGGAGTGGAGTGGAGTGGAGTGGAGTGGAGTGGAGTGGAGTGGAGTGGAGTGGAGTGGAGGGGAGCGGAGTGAGTAAATAAATAAATAAATAAATAAATAAATAAATAAATAAATAAATAAATAAATAAATAAATAAATATAAATGCACAAATATATTCTTTACGTACAATCGGGAACATATCGGCAGTTGTAATTGTTGTTTCCGTGTCCATGACTATCGTGTCCATTTCCACCACTGCAACGGTATTCAGGGTAACATTCCCAACCACGTGGACAATTATGGAACTAATAAAACAATACAAAAATATTTAACATTCCAATATTTAAAATTTCCAAAATATAAAATACAATTTAACGTATAGTATTAAATTTTATACTTACGCGGCAAACTTGCGAATTGCTGTTATGCCCATCGGGAGCACCTTCACCTGCAATATATAACCACATTGATATTATCAAAATAGAATTAACTTCAATGGTGAATTATTTTACTAACAGTTTTGCATGGTGAGGATAAAGGCGAAAAGGAAAATGGCCGCCATTGTCATTTTGGTCGCCATCTTGTTTCTCGTTTCTTGCTTCTCGGTGTGTTACTGATTGCTTTACTACAAGATGCCGTGGTTTACTGTTGAGATGTTCTTGCTTTATATAGGTAATTGTGCATCCTTGTTGAGATTATGCAACAGGATTTCCATGAATTTGCAGTAAACCTGGTAATTGGAAGCGATGACATTGAACATATTATATATTTGCTCTTCCATTCCCATTAATTAAATATATTAGCTTCTTTTATTTTTCCTCCTTCAATTGAATTTGATTACGGGCAATTCTTTGGTTTTTGTTTACGCAACGCAATAAACAGCATCTTGCGAATCGGCTGGAAACTGAATACGTCAGCTGTTTCATTTTGAATTACTGGAAAAAATTCCAAGGAATTATTTTAATTGGTAAATTAAACACAATTAAAAAATATTATTATATTACTGTGTTACAATGGTGTTAAATTAATTATAAATAGCTGTGTCATATGTGAACTGACATTTGCCACAATAGATATTGAAGGGTGTTTATCCATTGAAAATATAAAATTCCAGGACTTCTATGAATATTCTAAACAAAATCCCATTGTGTAACTTTTTTCATAATTTTACAAAATATTATTGAAATATTATGACTTATTAATCAAAGTTTAATTTCCAAGAATTAATTTAAAAACCCCATTAATATTCCAGGATATCCGTGACTATTCTCCAGTTCAATTACATTTCCTGGATTTCCATGACTATACTAAACAAAATCCCATTGCATAAATTTGTCTTTAATTTACAAAATAACAATTGAAATATTAAGATGTTTTACTGTTTTCCATATTCATTAATTTCAAAACTCCATTAATATTCCAGTATTTCCATGACTTTTCCAGGATTTCCATTACATATTAGACACCCTGCATTGTATAACGTAAAATTTTGGCAATTTATCATAAGGAAATAAAGCAATTGAAATATAAAACAGAATTAGAAATATCACTAACATTGAATTGCGTCAAGTATAAAAATACATATAACTTTTTTTCATTATCTTTCCTTTAATATCTTCAATAAAAAACCTTCTTGGAACACGTATCCTGGTCTTGAATTCTTTGTAAACAATGGTGTTTATTCTCGCAAACAACTGGCATGAACCCGCGAAGACCTTCATCGCCAGAAAAACCCAAATCCGCAAATATATTTCAGACGACAAACTTTAATTTTTCCCGGTATAATTACAAAATAAATTCCAGATATTTAACAACAATAATAATGACAAAATATGTATAAGAATATCGCTTTCTGTTAATTTGGCAACAACGCACATAGAATTAATTACATCGAGTTGCAAAATACGACAAACGGTATAACCGAATAAGGATAAATTCTCACTACGACAAACTGCGCGGTCATTCGTAAATAACAATGACGGTGCTCTTCTATCTTCTATCATACAGCAATCGTTACATTCTCGTAAATCGGTTAGAAGTCAACTGTTAGTCTAGCGGCTTCGACGTGTCGACGGCGACGATGCCTTCTTGCTTCAGTCTGTTGAGGACCGGGTAGTAGATGTCGGGTGTCATCGGTACCACGGCTCCTTTCTTCTGGATCTCCTCTGCATAAATAAATCCGATTCACATCACGTGATCTATTCGCGTATAATTATAGGTTACGCGCGTTCGCTTCGTTTACCGTCAAGTATCATCTTGGCCGCGATGCCGGCGGGGTAACCCACGGCTTTGGCCATCGCGGAGTAACCGTTGGGGTCACCGTAGCAAACCAAACTTATGCTTCTTAACTCCTGCAAATTGCGAACAAAATTCGCAATAAACACTATGTTTATATACCGGTAATGGAACGACGTACGTAGTTGATTGAAGCGCAGCATCGAAAAGAGATTCAACATATAGACCATGCCACCGAAAAAGTTCACGCCAGAGGGCGCTTCAATTTTGGCGTCGTTTCCGCCATTACACTCGAACTACGTTTCGATTATTTTGTGCGTGCGCTCGTTTGCGAAATGGAAACCAGATGTGCTGTAGTTGGGCGACTCGGACAAGGTCAAAA
>JAVBJR010000885.1:0-2963 GCA_031546965.1 Dysgonomonas sp. | reverse complement strand
ACGTTTTGTACCTCAAACCGAATTTTAACGAATAAAAGGGCGGAGCTACAAAATTGTGCTTAGATTGCTGATAACTTTTTTATTTCATTTTATAATTGAAATCTGACTTCACCAACATGTTTTTCACCATGTTTTTCACGTTCGATGAGATTTTTAGGGTATGTAAGGAAATGGGTGACAGTTCTCCTTTAAGCAATTATTATTAGTATTTAGTATTTAGTATTTATTTATTATTTATTTAGTTAAAGTTATTTATTTATTTATTAAAAATATTAACAAATAAGCCGACTGTGAGAAAGTAATATGGAAGTGTTGTACTCTTTCAATGCCGTTAGGCACGAAATAAACTATTACTATATAAACAAAAATGCAACAGATAATTTACAACAGATAAAACTTATTTAGTGTTCATGCTAAATGCAAAAAAATAATCCATGAAAATATTTTGCTTGCCCCAATTCACCCGCTTTTTTGATGTCCTCTTCCCCTCAGGGTGAAAGTCGACTCGCCGATGCCAAAAGGAAGAACACATGCACCAGCGAGTCTACTTTCATCCCAAGGGGAAGAGGACAAAAAAAGCGGGTGAATTCAGGCAAAGTTGGATTGGATCATGTGATTTTGTATGTTGATTTAGTTTCTGTTATTTCAGCAGTTTGAGATTCAAATGTATTTCATTCACTCATTTTTATTGTTTCAGTTGTACAGATTCAATCATATATATGTATGTTGATGTGTTTAATTACATTCCATAACGTGATCATACATGTGTGGATTTTGTAAAAGTTGAAATGTAAGTTTTGAATTCATAGTATAATTTCACCAACATTATTTATATATCACAGTTTTTATGTAAAACCAAGAGTGGGGATTTGATTTGCGATAATATTTTCTTAGGTATTTTATTCAAAAGTTTATGCAGATTTTGGTTTCATTTGCATGTTTATGTAAGAGAATAATTATATAGCAAGTGTGTGAGATTTAATTCATTTGAATTGCTTATTATAAACATTATTTATGGGAGTTTTGCTATTTGCATCATTATATATAAAGCAAATGTAGATTACAGCTAACGATCTATATATATAGCTGCAATAATTGCATCAACAATAATAATAATAATAGATTTTATTCTTCCCCCCTCTCGGGGGATTAGAAGAGGATCCATACGACCCCTATACAGTTCATTGTCTACAAAAACACACAGACGCATTACGAGTTTAACTATACCGATACAATATTATTATCAGACGTTCCAACACTTTGCCCCGACTTAATTTTCTTGACGCACCACATCAACTGTTCTAGTCCCCTGCTGTCTTCTCCCAGTAATTTCTCCACCCGTCCCTTCCATTTTACTCCTTTAAGACACTCTTTCACCATGTGGGATACAGTCTCTTTTGCCTCTCCACACAGTCTACATACTTTCTCCTCCTTCGACCTCCAATATTCAGCTGCCCTACCCGCACCACCTGTTCTAAATCTTGCCATTGCTCTCTTCTCCTTTACATTTAAATTATTATTTCCTAAATATTCCGCTCCCTCCCCCTTTGGAATTATCTTCTGATACAGCGGATTAAATTTTGACTCCCTCATCTTTTTCCTCCCTTTTTGTCTATTATATCTCTCGTTCTTTGCCCCATCTCAAATTTAATTTCAAGTCCTCTCTCTTCTAAGTTCATCACACCTGCTTCTGAAAGCCCAATACCAGCTAACGCCTTTTGTTTTCCTTGCCTCCATTTACTTAACAGCGCCTCTTCCAACACACTATTATTCCAATCCTGGCATACCTTTACCCAGCTCCCATCTCTTGCTTTCAGTTTCCTCTCAAAATTATAAGCACGATACATAGCTTCTCCCCAGTCTTTACTTTCTCCAGTCTCCCCCCTTACAATATATCCTGGAGTATTTCGTTGTAACCCAATTACCCATCTATAATATCTCGTTCTTACCTCTTCCAAACCTTCCCATCTCTCCCACCCCCAGATTTCCGCTCCGTACATTAGTATCGCTTTAACCAGGACTTCATATAATTTGAACCTTATCATAAAATCTCCTCCAAATCTCCTTTCTCCAATACCCCACACTCTTCGAATTGCTACCTCCGCTTTCTTTTTCAGCATTTTTAAGTGCGCCTCTCTCCCATTATTCTTTTGAAATGTATACCCCAAATACTTAAATATCTTAACTTTCTCAATAATTGTACCTTCCCACTTCCAAATTTCATTCCTTGCCCCTCTGCCCCCTTTCCTAAATACCATAATTTTCGACTTGTTCACATTTAATATTAATTTTTTACTTTTAAGATATCTACTTAAACAATTCATCATACTTTGTAACTCCTCCTGTGATTTTGCAATCAACAATATGTCATCTGCATAGGCTAACAAATACACCTTTATCCTCTTCAACACTAATCCTCCCTCCTGATTATTTTCCATCCACCTACCCAAACCACCAATGAATAAATTAAATAGAATTGGGCTAAGAGGACACCTTTGTCTCACCCCTTTAAAGGTACGAAATTCCTCTGTTAGCTTCCCATTTATGCGGATCTGATTAACTGTTTTACTATAAATCATTCTGATATTATTAAGCAGTCTTCCGCTAACTTCAATTTTTCCCAATTCTGCTAATAATTCTTCTCTATCTATCGAATCAAATGCTGCTTTCAAGTCCACACAAAAAGCCATTAATTTTCCCCCTTTCTTACTCAACTCTCTTTCTGCTAACGTATGTAAAATATAAACATTATCCATTGTCCCGCTTCCTTTTCTAAAGCCTGCTTGCCACTCCTTCAGTACTCCTCCATCCTCCATCTGTCTACTCAATTTTTCCTCCAATATCATTGCAAATAATTTGTATCCCGTTGCTAAAAGAGAGATTCCCCTATAATTCTCTACCTTATTTCTATCCCCACCTTTATATATTGGACATATAACTGCTTTCCGCCAGTCCTCTGGCAT
>JAVBJR010000610.1:0-5782 GCA_031546965.1 Dysgonomonas sp. | reverse complement strand
GCTTGCGTGCAACCCATATGGGTCTACGGACTGCGGGTTAGCACGCTTGCGTGCGAGATCAATGAATTGGTTAGGATGGGGCCCCCGGGTTAAGACACTATGGTTGTGTATAGGACCCGTTAGCAACTGGATTATTATTAGAAAATTAATGCAAGGGTCGCTTCATCATTCATCGTATTTGTAAACAAACGGAGTTACCCTTGCTAAAGAAGTATTAACTTCACAATTTTGGTGCCCGAGCCGGCTGCACCACACCCATACCACGGCGACCGACCCACCAAACCCAAATCCTTGCGCCCAAAACTTGTGTATCCTGTTGATACATATAAAGCTTGAAAAACAATAAACACAAGTTACAAACTTATATCCGCTCTATATAGGATGTTTGGACCAAGATGTTTCGTTGTATGCATCAAAAATGACATACCTTTGCCAAATTTGGGGTATGCAATATCACTTGCGACGATGGTGAACCTTGTCATTTGCTGCACTGGTTTCGATCCCATCTCTGTGGTATGTATATTATTACTTGCTCAAATATATTTAAAACTTTTGTTCTGTTGTTTAACCTTTTGCTGTTTGGCCGAAATTCACTTTAAAGTATGGATGATGGGTGCGGTAATAAGTAATACATTGACCAAGACTGTCACGCATTTGGTTGCTTGGAAAGTTGGGTCGGAAAAATACCACGTAAGTTTGAGGTTTAATGAATTAAAGCAGGCTTCCAACTGAACATATAATTATTTACATTGGAAATTTAAACCTTGATGTTCTTTGAAATGGACCTTAAAACTGACATAAAATGTTATATTTTGCATTGTGCAAAGGCAAAATATTGGTATTGTTCAGAAAGAAACTTTAAAAAAATCATAAACAGCCCAGTAATATGTTGGGGAAACCATTTATTAAATTTATGCATCATATTGTGGGTTGCTAAAGGACAATAAGTCATTATGCGAGAACCAGAGGGGTTCTATGTATGCATATAGACTGTAGTTCGGAGATAATCCACTACGAAAGTAGTGGAAAGTAATAGAAAAGCAGCAGTTAGAACAACATGCTTGTGATAACTGCTTCTCTAATTGTCATTTAAGGTTTACAAACTGGGTTTCAGCATGTAAGGTACTAGCCACCGGAGTCCGGAAGGGTATCACAATTTCATTAGTGAAGGATATGGGTTAGGTTCATTTTCTCCTTGGCCAAAGGGGTGTTAGGCTCAGGGTGGACTCGGTTACAGGTGCATGCTACCCCTCCCTCAGCCTAACGCCCCTCTGTCCTAGAAAATTACTAACCCATGTCCTTCTCTATTAAAATCGTGACCCCTGGCCGGACTTTGGTGGCTGCTACAGTAGTACCAGATTAGATATAACAAAATCCATCAAAATGTCATTTTTTTCTTCACAAATGTAGGATAGAACCCTCTGGTTCTCATGCAACAAAGTGATGATGATAATTTTAAAATTGCTTACATGCCTGTAAAAATTCCAGATTTTCAATTACTCTGGGTGGATGTCCTGCCCGATTGATTGTTTACTATCCAAATTCAATGAATCTGAACTACGATACTTGAATTTAAAATGCGCGATTAACTCGTACTGCAGCTCCAAAAGTATTGATATTAAAATTGTGAACATTTAACATGTACCACTTTAAAATCATAGCTGGATTAAGACATTAATCACACGAGCTACGTCACATCATTCACCAGATTTGAACCACAACCTGACACATTTCATTAAATCTAAGGCAGCAATTTTAAAACTTTGTAAGGTTTCCCTTAGTTTGAATAGCATTTCCCAGACGTTGAGGCTAGCACACTTTCCTTTTTGCCCGCTAAGCGGCGCTTATGCGTAAAGGGCCTGTGATTGCACTGCACTTCACTACACTACACCCCGGTACCTGCTTCGAGGCTACCGTCCGATGTGCACTTTTATATTTCACAACCCTCTCTTCGGATTTCTTCGGACGTTGACCCGACACCTGAACCTGATTCTTGCGACATCGAGGTTCCAATGTCTCCAAGGGTGGCGCTTGGGTCCCAGTGGCGCACCAATCAGAAGCAATTAAAAACAAGAACTTTAATAAACTTTTTTCCTTAAAATTCATTAGAGTGCTTGACTGCCATCCAGACACCTCGAGTATCCAAGTTTCCAAACCCATTTGTTCACCATTCCTTTGTGTCAACGATGTCTTCCAAGAAATCCAACCGTCCATCAGGAGGTCGCAATGACCGTCGCCGTGCGCGTAGTCGCTTCTCCACGGAGCATGTTGAAGCGAGGACCCCTGGCCGCAAGAAGTGCCTGTAGTGCCTGGATTGCGTCCGCGGAATGCTTGATGATGACCGTATATTCCGCTGCCGTCTTCACCATCCTGATGGTCGTGGAGGTCTTATCACCGAGGCCCAAGAAGACATTGAGGAGCGCTGGCCGGAGGAACAGCCACCTCAACGGGGGCGCAGCTTAGCCATGAATTGGAATAGTCATGAACAGGAACAAACCTGAATTCTAGGGAGGCATTGGCATGAACAGGAATTGTTCTGAACATGATTTGTCCTGAACAGAAGTTGCTATTAATGAGAATGGTCATGAACAAGAAATGTCATGAATGGGAATTGTCATGAAAGGGAATTGTCATGAATGAGAATTGCCATGAACAGGCATTGCACTGAATACGAAGTGCCCTGACTGGGAATTGCCATAAACAGGAATTACCCTGAACCGGAATTGCTCTTAAAAGGAATTCCTATGAACAGGAATTGCCATGAGTGAAAAATATCATTAATTGGAATTGTCATTAACCAGAAATGCCATGAACAGGAATTGCCCTGAACCGGAATTATCCTGAAATGGATTTATTTCAAATGTTTTATTTAAACCTTTTTCCACTCAGGTCAATACACAAATCATTGACTTAAACGGCCCTGGTTGATACTTTGCTAATTAAGATAAGAACTCGTCAGATTTTAATTGGATTTCAGCTTCAGAGATGGCGCTGCAAAATACAATGTGTGCTGTCATTTTCAGAATGGGGGAAACCTGTTAATTACATCACCTTAGATTTCAGAATAGGGCTAATTACAGCGCTTGTGCCGCCATTTTGAAAATCGCCAAAGTTGTCCTATTTGAATGGGGTTTTCTGCAGGGTGTTTGTTCTAAAACCTATCTATATTGACTTATAGGTACCTTTGCCCATTTCTAACACTTCCGGCCGCCGTTTTGAAAATCGCCAATGTTACCCTATTTCAAAAGGATTTTGTGCAGGGTGTTCCAAACCTGTACACGTTGTCTTCACTGTAACTTTCAACCATTTTACACACTTTCGGCCGCCATTTAAAATATCGTAAAACCTGCAAGATTTGAAAGGGGTTTGTTGCAGGGTGTTGATAAACTCTCTGGCCACCATTTTGAATGTTCCGTCCGCCATTTTGAAAAACCCAAAACATGTCCAATTTGAATGGGGTTTGTTGCAGGGTGTTGATAAACTTTTTGGCCGCCATTTTGAAATATTCTGGCCGCCATTATGAGTGTTCCGGCCGCCATTTTGAAAAACGCAAAACCTCTCCGATTTGAACGGGATTTGTTGCAGGGTGTTATGAACTCTGTGGCAGAGAGCATTCAATAAAATTAAAAAGCGTGCTAAAAATAAAACAGGGCAACACATTTATTAATAATTGAGGTACATAAGCCTCAAAACTGTAATGCAGCTAAAATTACAACATCGGAGGCCAAACTTTCGATTTTGGCCTAATTTAGCATTGAAAGTTCGCCAGTTCCTAAACCACGCTTTTTCTGTCTACATCATAGCTCAGATTTCTTGACATATCTAAGCCAATATTCTTCGTATTACAAAACGGGAAGTGGCAAACAGTTTATTTTTACTTCATCTTCATGTTTATTGAAGAAAACTGGTAGGTCAAAAACCAGTTCAGTTCTCCTTTAAGAATCCACTAAATTGCCCTGCAGTAATCTTGCTTTTAGCATTTGTGAATTAGTTTTCCAATGCTTGCCATATGTTTGAGCACTGAATAGGCAAAATTTTAATCTCTTGACATTTTTAAATATTCACTTCAGAGGGTAAAAAATTATACTAATTCTGAAATCCAGGTGGTTTATTATTGGATTTGCTAAAGTTTTGCCCAGTTGCTGCACAAATCTGTGTATATATATATATTTCACAGATTTTATGAATTTATTCTCTCATATTCTGCAGAACACCTGCAGAGTATGTTAACAGGAACAACACATATGGTCCAAACATGTTAGCATTTATCGGAAAGTCTCCAAAATATGCATTTATATGTGCCATGACTATGAAACTAATTTAATATTGTGGTGACCCCATAGTTATCTAATTTGCATATTAATGTTTACCGTCTCGTTTCTTAGTATTGTTGGCTGATTGCCAGTTTGACCGGTTCTTGCACAACTGACTCTTAGTTGGTGCAAGGAAAGGTTTGGTCCTTGCCACTGACCATCGGTCGGGGTTGCAACTGATATAAAGGCTTGCTGCTTTGTTAGTTCTTTGCCACTTGTCGTCCGGACGAGCCAGCGGCCATGTCGTTTCAACTGGACCTCCTCCACCATGCTGGGATTGGTAATATTACCTTCGCCTTTTGTTGGCTCTCGCTTCTTGCCCCCTTTAGGGCTCTCATTGTTCTCTCCTCCCAGCATGGTGCCAGGCAGATGCCCAGAGGTTGCTAACTATTATTGTTCTTACTCTTAACTATTTTATCGAAGTGTTTGTAAATGATTTTGGATGTGCAATTATATTGTTAGCTGCACATGGCTTTGTTGACATTTATTGTATTAGCTATTGTGTAATGATACTGGTTATGGGCAAAATGGCTTCAGCAGGAGTTGAAAGGTCACTTCAATTGTTTTGCATATTAGTGTTGCTGTATGAGCAAGGGTCAGCATCTCCAGTATAAAAAGGGGCTAGATCTGAAGCTTGTGGCCACCTGTTCCTTCACCAGCGTCCTGAGAAGACAGGCTTGGCCCCCATCACCTCATCAAACCTTGGAGGGGTAATTATATTGCTGCTAGCTGGGTTTTGGCTAGTTTGGCTCTTCTGCGCCATCTAATGGCTTTCACCGGACATTTGTCCTCTTTGAACCTCCATGCTTGATGTGGTGATGGGTAAGTATATTATTCTCTGTAACTTCACTTTTATGTTCATGTTTGCTGTTTGGTAGTAGAGGGGCGATGAATTATTTGTTATTAAATTAAACCTTGTTGGTAGCTGTCCCCTGACTTTAATCCTGGGATCGCTACAATATAACCAACTGAAGAATATATTTGCATGGGAGCAACAACTAACCTAGGCAGCACAATCAACTGTATATTAATGGTTTATTTATTACCTTTCTTTTTTAAATCACAAGTTGTTGAACAAACATAAAAATGTTTGATCATTCAAATTCCTAATCGGCATTAATAAACCTGCTGGATTTCTGAATTGTAACTGGTTTGTGATGCAGCACAAGGGGCGAATGGTCGGTACACGGATTCTCTTGTCTAAATACAATGTTTAATGTTCCTTAAAAACTTATGTTGTATGCAGAGAATATTTGCAAGCGGTGTTATGCAGGATCAAAAAATGAATGTAAAAATGTATTGTATACAAAAATGGCGTCCGCGACACATTGACGCCAAGTTGTTTTGACGCCGGGGATCATTTGCCGCCGTGAAACTTTGACGCCGTGATGTTTTGACGCCGGGTACGGGTTGACGCCGCTGTTTTGACGCCGAGGACAGTTTGACGCCATCTAAAAAATTATGTTCAT
>JAVBJR010000367.1:0-4999 GCA_031546965.1 Dysgonomonas sp. | reverse complement strand
TTAAATTATGTTATAAAGCTGCTCTGTCTTTCCTATAAACTACCTATATTGTGAGCATTTTTCCTATAACCATCCTATAATTTTAGCAAAATTTCCTATATTTCCTATATAATTGACTAGAAAACTGGCTGGGAGCACTGTGCATGCATACACTTTCTCTGGTTTTCAACATTAATATACAGACCATCACTTCACCATGTATTTTAAAAATAATTTTATGACCTAAACGGATAAAACGAACCTCGGATAAAACGAACCAAATTTTCCATCCCGGTGGAGTTCGTATTAACCGAGTTTTACTGTACTAAACGTTAAACCGTTTCCCTGATATTGCTCCTTGTCTGCGCATCTATATTTGATTTTTTTACTTCTACCCCCCATGATATACCATAAAGGAACAGGGACACCGTTGCGAGATCTAGGCAAAATAGTTTTTGATCCGCCGAGATACTTTTTACGGCTGCCATTCGTAAGATAGGTACCGTACCGTTGTAATGGCCGCCATCACATTTCGGCAAATGTTCCCATATGCCGCTTGGAGGTTGGGTTTGGGGTGTCATTTAGCCAAAAATGGGTCTTATGTATGAAAACGTGAGTGTTCAAGTGGAAGGTTTGCAAGGGCCATTTGACCGTTTGAGCTCACGTACAAGGGGTCACGTGCGAAAGGGATCAAACATAGCTGCCAAAATGACCATTACATGTGACAGTGTGTACTGATCCGCGTCAAAGTGTCTTTTTTTCGCTCCCCGAATCAATCTCATCTTGGAAGATCAACTTTTATAAATGGACAGTGGGGTGAAGTGATCCATCAAATGGGCTTCTTTGTTGCAGATAAGCCTAACTGTGATGATGATGATGACCCCTTCTTGGTTTTGATGCGAAACGTCTTCGGTGGTGGTAGTAAAATGGAAAATTTATCGGTTTAATTGCGGGTTGGATCACTATTATGTACCGCTGTCTAAAAATCAGCCATTTTCTTCTGAATGGAGGGACAAATTTAGCTATACAACTTGTATTTTAATGAGTATGAAAATAATTTAAAATTTGATGAAACATACTGTACTAACAATGCGGGAAGTTGAGGAGAATTTTCGGTCATATAGATTCATTGGGAATGCGTAGTTTTCATAATATGACGTAATTTACAGTGAACCTGTCTATGGTGGACACTGTCTATAGGGGAATCCTGCTTGGTGGAAACTCTATGGTGGGAAATTGTTTATGCTGGGAAAAAACTATTTTAGGAAGTTTTACATTCCCGTGAGATTCCACCATAGACAGGTTTCACTATACAAAATGTAATGTAGGGAATCTAGGGTCGAAAATGTGATATTTTGTTGGCCCATTGAAAGCTTCTGTTTTAACAAATTTGAATGTGAATTTTTCAAAATAAATGCCGTTGTGGATTTCATTTTTCAAAGGAAATGTGAATTTTTCAAAATAAATGTAAATTTTCCAAAATAAATGTAAATTTTCCAAAATAAATGCAATAGTGTATAGTCTATGTTTTTAAATTTTCAAAACAAATGCGATTTTTTTCAAAACAAATGTCAATTTTCCAAAATAAATGCCATGGTGTATAAGTCTATGGTTTAAATTTTTCAAAATAAATGTCAATTTTCCAAAATAAATGCCATAGTGTATAGTCTAAGGTTTTAATTTTTCAAAATAAATGTGAATATTTCAAAACAAATGTGAATATTTCAAAATAAATGTGAATATTTCAAAACAAATGTGAATATTTCAAAATAAATGTGAATATTTTAAAATAACTGTGAATATTTCAAAATAAATGTGAATATTTCAAAATAAATGTAAATATTTCGAAATAAATGTCATTTTTCGAAATAAATGTCAATTTTTCAAAATAAATGTCAATTTTTTAAATAAATGTCAATTTTTCAAAATAAATGCCATAATGTATAGTCTATGGTTTTAATTTTTCAAAATAAATGTCAATGTTTCAAAATAAATGTCAATTTTTCAAAATAAATGTCAATTTTTCAAAATAAATGTCAATTTTTCAAAATAAATGTGAATTTTCTAAAATAAATGCCATAGTGTATAGTCTATGGTTTTAAATTTTCAAAACAAATGTGAATATTTCAAAACAAATGTGAATTTTCCAAAATAAATGCCATAGTGTATAGTCTATGGTTTCAATTTTTCAAAATAAATGTCAATTTTTCAAAATAAATGTCAATTTTTCAAAATAAAAATCAATTTTTCAAAATAAATGTCAATTTTTCAAAATAAATGTCAATTTTTCAAAATAAATGTCAATTTTTCAAAATAAATGTCAATTTTTCAAAATAAATGTCAATTTTCTAAAATAAATGTTATAGTGTATAGTCTATGGTTTTAATTTTTCAAAATAAACGTCAATTTTTCAAAATAAATGCCATAGTGTATAGTCTATGATTTTAATTTTTCAAAATACATGTAAATTTTTCAAAATAAATGTAAATATTTTAAAATAAATGTGAATTATTCAAAATACATGTAAATTTTTCAAAATACATGCCATAGTGTATATATAGTCTATGGTTTTAAATTTTCAAAACAAATTACAAAATAAATGCCATAGTGTATATGTTACCGTCATTCTGCCAAACCCGAAGCTACCAACTGGCGTGTTAAAAACCTAACCTAACCTGACTTAAACTAACCTAACTAACTAAACTATCTCAGTCCCGCAACATGTTTTCGTATCATAGTTATTACCGATGAGACGTCATACTAAATCATATTTGGCAGATTGCCGGCTTTGCACATGGTCGGTAACATATATATATTGCTTATGGTTTTAATTTTTCAAAATAAATGTCATTTTTCAAAATAAATGTCATTTTTCAAAATAAATGTCATAGTTTAAGAATCCGGTTTTAGAAAAACCTATGTATAGTGGAAAATTTGAACTTTTTGGACTTGTGTTCTTAAAAACACCTCGCCATGCTGGAAAGCCAACGTGTCAATGTTAGAAGATTTCAGCTTCCGCTTGAAATTCCTGACATAGGCAGGTTTCAATGCGTCTAGAATGTACATACTTAACGTACATACAGTTGGTTCCGGTTTAATGGTTGCAGCAAATGTTAACGAACAAAAGCAAATCGCGGAAATAAGAATACTTTACCTGGGTGTGATATAAGTGATGTGCTATAACCGCGACGTAACTTAGTGGAGACAAATACAGCTAGGTGGCGCTGTACTATCGTGCAGTGCGCGCGCGGGACAATATCGGTAAGTGCAGATGCACTTCCTCCAAAAAGACATGTTAATTAGCCGATAGACAGATAAGCAAATGGTGATGACTATCGGTTGTCGACTACAGTGAGTAGCACTTACAGGTTAAATGTAAGTGTAACTTTACGATACTATGTGCGCGTATGAATATCATCGGTTGTGACGAGTGTTATCGGTGTGATGGCTGCCCTGCGGATTCCGATAACATGGCACGCTTACTCAATATTGAGACAGAGGGCGTAACGTCCCATACACGTAATCGCAACGATTGATCGACAGCAAGGACCAATTTCCTCCACCCTATCCATGGAGAACATTACCAAGGGTTGCCAGGAAAAAGGTCAGGTAATTTAAATACAAAGCCATTTTTCATTAATAATATTTATTCATTTTTTTCTTCATTCATTACTCATTCTGTATTCATTTCCTATTCTTCATTCATTTGTAGTTCATTTCTAAATTTCAAAAGTTCCAAAAACCCAAAAAATGTCTAAATTTCCCCAAAAATTGCCCAAAAAATTCCCAAAAAATCCCAAAAAATTCCATAGTGTATAGTCTATGGTCTCAAAATTTATAAAAAAATTCCCAAAAAATCCCAAAAAATCCCAAAAAATGCCATAGTGTATAGTCTATGGTCTCAAAATTTATAAAAAATTCCCAAAAAATCCCAAAAAATGCCATAGTGTATAGTCTATGGTCTCAAAATTTATAAAAAAATTCCCAAAAATTCCCAAAAAATGCCATAGTGTATAGTCTATGGTCTCAAAATTTATAAAAAAATTCCCAAAAAATGTCATAGTGTATAGTCTATGGTCTCAAAATTTATAAAAAAATTCCCAAAAAATGCCATAGTGTATAGTCTATGGTCTCAAAAATTTATAAAAAATTCCCAAAAAATGCCATAGTGTATAGTCTATGGTCTCAAAATTTATAAAAAAAATTCCCAAAAATTCCAAAAAATCCCAAAAAATGCCATAGTGTATAGTCTATGGTCTCAAAATTTATAAAAAAATTCCCAAAAAATGCCATAGTGTATAGTCTATGGTCTCAAAATTTATAAAAAAATTCCCAAAAATTCCAAAAAATCCCAAAAAATGCCATAGTGTATAGTCTATGGTCTCAAAATTTATAAAAAAATTCCCAAAAATTCCAATAAATCCCAAAAAATGCCATAGTGTATAGTCTATGGAATTTGAAAAAAAAATTTCCAGATTTTTGGAATTTGAAAAAAAAATTTCCAGATTTTTGGAAATTGAAAAAAAAATTTCCAGATTTTTGGAATTTGAAAAAAAAATTTCCAGATTTTTGGAAATTGAAAAAAAAATTTCCAGATTTTTGGAAATTGAAAAAAAAAATATCCAGATTTTTGGAAATTGAAAGAAAAATATCCAGATTTTTGGAAATTGAAAGAAAAATTTCCAGATTTTTGGAAATTGAAAAAAAAATTTCCAGATTTTTGGAAATTGAAAAAAAAATTACCAGATTTTTGGAAATTGAAATACTTCTTTGGAAATTCCGGCACTTGGCACTTCTTGGCACTTCTTGGCACTTGGCACTTCTTGGCACTTGGCACTTGGCACTTGGCACTTCTTGGCACTTGGCACTTGGCACTTCTTGGCACTTGGCACTTCTTGGCACTTCTTGGCACTTCTTGGCACTTCTTGGCACTTCTTGGCACTTCTTGGCACTTCTTGGCACTTCTTGGCACTTCTTGGCACTTCTTGGCACTTCTTGGCACTTCTTGGCACTTCTTGGC
>JAVBJR010001085.1:0-2838 GCA_031546965.1 Dysgonomonas sp. | reverse complement strand
AGCAAGTTGCAGCAGCTGTGACTGCAGTACTGCAAGAACATTCGCAGCAACTTGTAAGTTACATAGCTTTCTTTGTAAAAACTGTGCGGTCTTGTCCTGTGTTATGCACCTGTGCATTCTCAAATTGTGAACTGCATTCAGATACTTATTTCGACATTATTTAATATTTGCTTGATGAAGGCAATTGGGATTCGGTGTTCTAATATGGTTAGCCTAGAAGTGAGATAGGGTAAAGTTACCAATTTACAGACACTGCCAAATTCCAGACGTCATTGTCTTCGAATCTCAAACACCAAATTCAATTGTACCTCTTTGGTGCATCAAATTTGTATTTAAATTTTGCAATATCTTGTAGATGAATCCAATATTCACATTTGTATATGGTTTAAATGTGTATAACAAGGAAATACTTGAAATGTTGTTTTCTCATTATATATTAGTATATTTTGTGACATTAGATAACATATGCCTTTGCAATCAATGGTCAGCAGGATTTGAAGGCAAATTCTGTCATTTAACATGTTCAGCAAATAACAAAATTGAAGCAACTGTCACAACAATTACACTACTCACAAAGACATACAATTAATTAATTCAAATTCCCGTTTTTGTATTTGCAGCCTTCACACTTCAGAACGCCAACCCCGCAACCCAACACTCCTAACGTTCGACGGCCAGCCATGCATCACTTGCGTGATTCAAGCGATGAAGAAGATTTCCAAAGTGCCTGGTCCCCAAGGACACACCCAACTCTTCCATCCAGTTACCGACAGGTATACTACACATATTATTCTATTAGTTATGTATTATAGCAGAACTTCCATGATGAAAATTTTGGATCAAAATATTATTCAGTGTTGGGATTAACTTTGCATCACGATTTGGCCCAAATTGATGAAGTAGATCACCACTTGATCAATATCATCCATCATTTTTTGGAAGGGATGTAATACAAAAACATGACTTGAAACAATTAGAACTGCAGAATGTAATCAAAATCCATTTCTTTGCAATATTAAGCGATCAACTACGCAACGTCCATCACCTGCAACCCGTCAGCGCAGGAGAGGAAACACCTGCACTATGTTTGTGACTACACGTGAAATTTTTGCGATCCCTTATGACGAGCAGGATATTATAGACCTCCCTCGAGGAAAGAAGAGGGCTTTCCTTGCTGAAAACGGCTTAATAGGAACCATTGAAATTTCGTCGGATTATGGCGTTCATGACATCGTTTCTAAGATTTCTTCATTGTTTGCCGCCTGTGTGGGTCTGGATGATGGTGACCAAATTGCATTCCATTTTTTGCGGCCCATGCCTGGAAATGCCAAAAAACTGCAGCGTGCGAGAGTCTCACATGGTTTCAACTGGGATGGAAAAGCTGTAGCTGGCCTTGGGAAAAAATATATATACATAATGCTTGAAGACGAATACAATACACTAACCGTATCAGCACATAGGCCAGCAAGCTTTTCAGCAAACACATTTCGGACAAATGCTGGCCACCCAACGCAGCAGACGTCACATCCATTGCAGAGAGATGCTTGCGTTGCTGGACCCAGCTCGGCACCAGCATCTATAATTTTGACATCCAGGACTGATCAGCTTTTTCAACCTGTTCTGGATGCATTGCAAGAAGAGCTGCTAGAGCCTGTTGTGGAAATTCAGGAAGTCTTAACTGATCCAGAAGTGATTGTTCCACTTCGTGTTGCACTGCAACAGCACTGGGAGACAGTTAAATCTAACACTGTGCAACCACTTCTTGTGCGACGGGGCCCAAATTTCATAAAGGATGTGCAAAGATGATTTCAACAGAAGGGATTCCGGACAAACCAAGCGCTGTCCATTCGTTTCATGGGTGAAGCAGGAGTGGATGTAGGTGGACCAAAACGAGAGTTTATGACAATGCTTGCAAGGTGTGTGTTGGGGTTTCCCTGTTTTTTTGGTGAAGATGGCAGGAAAACCCTAACACATGAGCACAGCCCAAAAATGTTTGATGACATTTATATGGCAGGGCAAATGATTGCCACAGTATTGTGCCATGAAGGACCAGCCTTAAATATGTTTGCCCACTCGCTGATACGACACATTACTGGAGATGCAGCCAATGCCGACTGGAACGACATTCCAGATGAAAGTGTCAGGCAACGCCTAGCTCACCTTGTGAGGCATGAGGGCATTGATGATGGAGAAAGTCTTGTAGACCTCCAAGAAGAAGTGAATTTCATGAATTTAACTCCCAGAACCAAAAATGCAGTAGCAAATTACTATTGCTATGTAAGAAATGGGGCACAAATTCACAGATTCATTGAAGGACTCAACATAGATCTTAAGGTCGGCGAATTGATTACTAAATACCCAGGTACATGTCAGATTTATTATCTTGTATTTAGAGCATATTGTATGATGAATGCATGGCCTAAAAACTCACTACTTTTCCTCAAAAGGTTATATGATGGACATTCTAGGCTATAAAATTGCAGTACCGCTTCTCCCAAATGTTGTGTTTGATCTGTTTGAAGCAACGTATGCTCCAGATGGCTCAAACCTGAAGACAGCACAGGAAGACACCTGCATGAACTTTTACTTCTTCCTGGAAGCATGTGAGTTATATAATCATTTTTATGAATAATTCATATCAGACATACCATTGGAGAGGAAGTAATGTTCATATTCTCGAGATGTGTACAGGACAAGTATGATTGTAAAGACAATATCATCATATACAACTTTTGTATTCTTAGGTGCAGACGAAGACAATGTCGGCATTTACCCAACTTTGGAGGATGTCCTGATGTTCTGCACTGGTTCACGCGCTGTTCCACCAGGAGGTTTTGC
>JAVBJR010001183.1:0-4184 GCA_031546965.1 Dysgonomonas sp. | reverse complement strand
TTTAGTTCCGAATGTGTTTCGGCAGTGCAAACAACGCCTTGCACTGGCTGAATTTGTAACAACTACATTTTCACTTGTTGCCAATGAATAAAAGTCTTATTCATTTCAACTCCGTTTGAACTGAGTTTACTTCTCGACTTCCACTGAGCAAGAATCTGCCAACATGTTCTCCCTGGAAATTAGGGGGTGTAGGTCCACAATATTGATGCCTATGCAAAAAAGCAATGGCTGGATTTTTAATTGCTACAGGCAATGGACCTAATGCAGGCAACGTCATAGGGGCGTGGCCAAGCATAGAGGTCACGTGGCAGTGGCATTCGCTTCCCGCGCTCGGCTTCAAACTGGTTTTTATGGCAGCAAGGTAAGCCGTTAAGAGGTGATAATCGTTTCATTTTTTATAATATTTTTTTTCTGAATGTTTGGCTTGATTTAACAATAATTTGGGCAAGTAGATGGCACATTTTGTTAGCGAGAGAAAAGTAACTAACCTAACGCAACCAAAACTAGTTAGTAATACGTTAAAACAGCTTCCGGTCATTTTATGTTCACGGATATGTTTCAAAACAACCGTTATTTAACGGAGAAAACGCGTTCGTCTCGTGGTTACTTTTTTCTTTGTTTTCAAACGCACTGGATTTCTCAAACACACTGTTACATATACATAATTGAAACTTATTAAAATTCTTGCTATATTTTAACTATACATTATATTATATTACTATTGAAATGATAAAATATTACATATTATTTAATGAAATTAAGTAATAAATACATAAATTATTAACATTCTTATTATATTACAATTAATATAATATACAGGGTGTAAAAAAAAGTCCTGTTCTTGGAAATAACGTTGGCCGTAATGATTCTAGGTGAATTATGAGTATGAGCAAGGTTAGACTACATACCAGGGGGCATCCAATTGTGACGTCATATGTGACCTTGATGACCGCCATCAAGGTCATTCAAAACCTAACTTTGTTAGCTGTGCCGATAGGGGCATAGTTCGAATTTAGGAAATGTTGCCAACAATATTCTGAACATTTTGGCGAAAACAGATTTGAATTTGGCCAACAAACACAGAAGATATGGCTGTTTGGTTTTTGCTTCTGCCCCTTAGCATACAGTATTTCCTGCATCGCCCACCTATTAAAGCCAAGCAGAGAAGCGGATGTCCCCGGGAGAGGATGTAAAGACATAAACATTAATTGTGTGCCCGTATTTTGCATTTGTTTAGATATTTGACATACTGTATGAAACAAACATGTAATATCATTAAATAATTTTTTTTCTTTTAGGACTGTACTATTTCTTTCAGAACTGTACTACATGTACTAAAAACCACCATTTCAGAGCATAAATGCCATGTGTAGTACAATGTCAATCAAATTCTACCCCATTATCAGGTTTAATGAACATCAAACTGTCTGCTCTCAGCTGTTACATTGCAATACTGTTACTTTAATTATGACAATGTACGTACATAAAAATTTAGCATACTTTCGGTCACAACCTACACACTGAATGACATTTGCATAACAAATGCAAAATAAGGGCACAATGTTTATGAACATCCTCTCCCGGGGACATCAGCTTCTCTGCATGGCTTCGATAGGTGGGTGATGCAGGAAATACTGTATGTATACTAAGGGGCAGCATCAAAAATCAAATGGCCATATCTGCTCTGTTTGTTGGCCGAATTCAAATCTGTTTTCGCCAAAATGTTCAGAATATGGTTGGCAACATTTCCTAAATTCGAACTATGCCCCTATCGGCACAGCTAACGAAGTTAGGTTTTGAATGACCTTGATGGCGGTCATCAAGGTCACATATGACGTCACAATTGGATGCCCCCTCATAATTCACCTAGAATCATTACGACCAACGTTATTTCCAAGAACAGGACTTTTTTTACACCCTGTATATGAATCATGGTGGAGCCTAATTTCAACACATGTTTTAATTATAAAGCCTGTGCTGCAATTTTGTTTCAGATGAGCCGTGAGGGTTGCTAAGAGGTGTGGGTCGAGCTTCCACCATCGCCGTAACTGTGAGGTGGAAGTAGGCCAGGGTGAGGTGGCCGTGAACAAAAGGTCGCCCAAAGCAGACCATCGCGCAGCAGTAGGCAAAAGTGCGTATGAGATTGCCAAAATAACATACACTATGAAGCACAGGGCGGACGTGAGGAGCAGAGAACCTCCTTCGGTTAGTTAATTGAAACTATGCTTGTTAATTGATGTAGTATTAATCTGCATATCCTTTTAGGGAAACTTGATCCACAGGCATGTTGCTGAATTTCATCGACTCAATGAAGTGCGAACTCGACAACATCACCATTACACATGATGGGTACATCGAACAGCTTCAGTTCGCACTTCGAATCAGGGATGCCTTTCAGGCTTGCCTGCAGGACATGCGGGAGCTTGTGTTCTGTGGAAAACAAGTGGGTATCAAAATACTTGAACAAATATTTAAAGCTTTATACAGCATGTATATAACATTTGAAATGTTATTTTAGTACATATGGTGGGTCCAGAACCCCTGGAAGTATTATAACGGTAAACTGGACAGTTGGGACATCTCCATTAAGTGGATGGTCGAAGACCTTGATGTAATACGTGCCCCACTGTTCGCGCAGTGGCAGCAGAAGGTTGCCGACCTATTAGAGTACAACAGGTTGGCTGCCCTGCATAGGGAACATGTGAATGAGGTGTCACATCCCTTGGACCAGGCCGAAAATAGAATGGGGTACCCCATCTCAATTGAAGACCTAGAAGATCTCGTGGAACATTTCAACACTGTGCCACTTGTGGTCGCTAAATTGAAAACGAATAACGTGTTCATGAGTAAACTTGTTACTGGAGAAGCTCCATGCCAAGAGCAAATAAGCAACATAGAAAAAAGATACAGAACATTAGTTCAAAAAAGAAGGCAACTGGCGCAGTCAGGCCTCCTCCGACAAAAGCAGAATGCGATGAAGTAAGATTACATTTTAGATACAGAAATTGTGACTACCTATTTACCAACATTATTTATAACCAGAAATGCGAAATATGCACAACGAATCCCAAGAAGATGGCAATAATTCCACGTGGTCATAGGAAATGCGGTAAATGCATGGAAAACATAAGACGTGTGAAAGCCATAGAGAATCCATGGATTGAAGACCCACCATGCTACTGTCCGTTTTGTAGGAACAAAATTATCAGAACACTGGCATTGTTTTGAAGTTATACGGTGGCACCACCAAGCAGGCAGGATGAACAACTCCTTTCAACCATTTTCACTTCATGAAACACTGCTGTAACTAAAGTTGGTAACATGAATTCACAAATTAAATTGTATCTCGTACTGGAGGATTTATCAACTCCATCGCTGCAAACCTGACATCTGGCTGAATAATGTTTATTTGTAGAGAAATTTGCAAATATGGGCACCCAGAGCATACTTTAGAATTATTAAACAATGCAGACCAAAGTTTGATAGCTACAGAATTGAAAATTTTGTGAACTTAGAATACCATCATGTCTTCATTGCTGTCATTAGATATTGTAAAATATATAGCAAGTTTTCTTGAAATAAATTACCATTTCACAAAATAAAAAGTTTTATTTTAAAATATAATAAAAGTTTATTTTAAAAATATATCAGTTGAGCAAAGAAGACATGGCATTCTAAGTACACAAAACAATTTAAGCCTGTAGCAATCAAATTTTGGCCCGGATCATTTCCCAAGTACACTTTGGGAGCCCGTAATTGCAAATTTCATTACAAAAATACTTGACTCATCCAGTTGTCATATTTACGGCAATAAAACAGAAAAATCCTCCAGTATGAGATGCAATATAATTAGTGATTTTATGTGTAATCCTAGTGCTAACGGGTTCTATACACTATCAAGTGTGTTAACCCGGGGGCCCCTTCCTATCCCATTCACTAACTTCACATGCAAGCAAGCGTGCTAACCCGTAGTCCGTAGATCCATATGGGTTGCACACAAGCATTTTTTTAATGCACAATTTTGAGGGCCCACAGCAAATCCTTATGAAGGTATTCTAGTTAATTAGAAGATGGGGGAAACCGGAGAACCCGGAGAAAACCCTTTGCAAGCTGGCAGGATAAAATGCATATGAAATACATACACTGTATACAGTGTTTCAATAAGAGTTTAGACTGAGTCACTG
>JAVBJR010000486.1:0-2597 GCA_031546965.1 Dysgonomonas sp. | reverse complement strand
CTTTTGGAAAAGGAGAACTGAAAATGGTGTAGTTTAATTCTTTGCTGGTGCAAGTGAGCCTCATACAGTTGTAATCTGAAAAAAAGCATACATTGCTGAAATTACTGAAGTCACTTGGGTTGTGACATCACACTTATTACATAATATTTACCCACAGTGTCGCAGAACTTGCTAAAATCAATGCAGCTGTCTTGCAAGATGAAAATTCTTAACCTAAAAGTCTGTTACTGAAGAGCGTCTAAGAATTTGAAAATATCAACTGCTGCAATTGGCAGCCAATCAGACGAGTCCATGCTGTCCTCACTGACTGGCTGTTAATTGATTCCTACCCACAGGAAATGCCACCCGAACATTGAGTACAGTAACCAACGTTGGTGATCCAACCATTCCAAAACGTTTATTTACTATTGCAAACCAGACCTAAACACAACGTTGGTGATCCAACCATTCCAAAACGTTTATTCACTATTGCAAAACAGACATAAACACAACGTTGGTGATCCAACCATTCCAAAACGTTTATTCACTATTGCAACCCAGACATTAACGCAACGTTGGTGCTCCAACCATTCCAAGATGTTTATTCAGCATTGTAAACCAGACATAAACGCAATGTTGGTGCTCCAACTATTCCAAAACGTTTGTACAGCGTTGCAAACCAGACTTAAACACAACATGTTTGTTCCAAATGTTTATTAAACATTGAATAAGAGTTGATGACCAGAATTCAACTTAACCAACCAAAACACAACGTTGTGTCAACTAAGTGTGCTGCCTGGGATGTTGTTCACGTTCACCTTTAAGTTATTGCCAGGCCCATCATTTCTGTGAATCCGACCCCCCACTGTGTTGAGCTGGCTACGGGCCTGAAACCTGTCAACAATAAGAAATTTCAGTACTGTCAATTCCAGACATTTAACATACATTGTTTTGAGACTGCCAGAGGGTTAAGCACACATTTTACTGCAACAAACATTACTACTTCAGACCATCATTTGTCATCACCATGCGTCACACCACCTTTTTCATAGCAGTAATATACGTACTGCAAACAAGTATATTTGTTGTTATGTTGTGAACAGTGCCACATCCGTATTTTTTGTCAACTTAGTAATAATATTGCAGAGAAGGTATAGTTCTGGATTCAAAATAGTGTTTGGATTGAAATATTATTCTGTTATACTTTCCAACAAAAAATTGAAAATATACCAATTACAAATTATCATCCTACATTATGGCAATAAAATAGAAATAAAATAAATCAATTTATCTTTGGAACAGACTGCCATAAAGCATTGTATTTATTAAAATATTTTAAAGGATTGCATTGCTTGAAACAGGTTTCACTAATTAGGCAACTTCACACCTTCCAATTATGATTTCACAAAAGTGCATGGTAATTTTGGCAATATTTTTTCCGTTTTATTCCCTTTCTTAAATGGGAATACTAACATTGACCTGGGTGCAATAAATGATAATGCTTAGTAATCTGGAAAAACGATAATGTTTAATACTCGGCAAAATTTTGCACCAAATAATAAATACTAGGCCTAACTGCTGCGACAAAAATATTCATTAATCTATTTTTAAATAACTGAACACGTGCAACTTATCAATATAATCCATTAAACACTTTTATTTTGCATAGGAAAAACTTACCATTATTTCATCTTTGAACCAATGTACTGCAGTACTGTGTAGTGCAGATGTGAGATGCACCAAGCAAACAAAAATGGCGACGGTCGAATTAGCCTCACAATCCAAGCCTCCGATAAACATCCAGGTCACATGACTCCATATATTTTTAGTAGAGATCATCTATAAAAGACGTTTATAGAACAAAAGAAAACTGTCAATATTACAACCACTGTTATAGTTTTGGATGACTTTTCATATTAGTACGTAGTACTTGAAAACAAATAGGGGATTAGGTGTGCAAAAATGAAGGTTAAAGGTGACCAGACACGGTTTTGGAAAGTACCCTGGAAAAAATAGCATGTTGTAGTAAACCAAATACAGTGAAACCCCGTTATAAGAAACTCGCTTATAAGAAATACTCGGATATAAGCAACTTTTTTTGAAGTCCCTGCTGAAAGTATAGGCATTTCCATGTTAAGCAACTCGGCTATAAGAAACTCGGATATAAGAAATACTCGCTTATAAGAAATATAAATGTTAGTAAATTTGGACAAAAAACTCTGATAAAGGAAATTTTCCGAAAAAGACACCAGTTATGCAATCAGGATGTCTTAGGATATAGGAGAAATATTGAAGTCGGGGAGCGTTTGGTATTATATTTTGTAATTATATTTTGTAGTTAATAATTATTTAGTTCATAGTATTTTATTTTATTATTATTATTATTTACTGAAAACGACGAAGTGTTTGTCGACAGTTTGTAAGAAATATCTCTCTTTCAATGCCAGTCTGGCAAGAAATAAAGAATTACCTACCAGTTATGTAATCCCACATTGAACCGGTTTACACAATTAGGGTCTCAAAATAAACTCTGGATGAATTATCAGTTTGATATTTTGTGACACATCGGGAGTGTCATACATAAACTACCTAGAGGTTACATTATTGAGAATGTGAAT
>JAVBJR010000368.1:0-13116 GCA_031546965.1 Dysgonomonas sp. | reverse complement strand
GTTTTGGGAGTAATGAGTTTCTCAAGCTCTTCAATAATAAGCTCTCCTTTCTCGTTGATAGGGATTACTTTCAGGTTTATACCCGAAAGACTTTCCTGTAGCTGCCAAGGTACAATATTGGAATGATGTTCCATTGCCGAAACAATAATTTCGTCACCTTCCTTACAAAACTCACGGCAAAAACTAGAGGCTACCAAATTTATACTTTCGGTAGTTCCCTTGGTGAATATTATTTCGTGACTGTGTTTGGCGTTGACAAAATGTTGCACCTTTTTACGGGCATTTTCGGTCAGTTCGGTAGCATCTTGGCTCAAACGGTGTACTCCTCTGTGAATGTTTGCATTAACAGACGAATATACCTCCGAAATCTTCTCAATTACACACGCAGGTTTTTGGGTGGTAGCACCATTATCCAAATAAATAAGCGGTTTCCCGTATACTTGGGTTGCAAGTATCGGGAAATCGGCTCGTATTTTATGTATATCTAAAGGCATAGGATAGTTACAAGTTACAAGTTACGAGTTACAAGTAGAGACGCAATGCTTTGCGTCTGAGTAGACAAGTAACAGATAACTGATTTATATAAAAAGGTCTACGACCTCTTATTTACAAATGGAGCAATTTCCACATTTAGCCTCTTCGCCACGGAAGCGTTTCTCTACCAATTCAACAAGGCGGTCTCTTAGCACATCAATGTGAATCAGTTTAAGCACATCAGCTGTAAATGCCTGCATCAGCAGCAATTTTGCATCCTCTTTTGGGATACCTCTTGCACGCAAATAGAAAAGAGCATCTTCATCTAATTGTCCGGTAGTTAAGCCGTGAGAACATTTCACGTCATCGGCATAAATTTCGAGTTGAGGCTTCGAGTACATACGGGCATCGGGCGAAGCACACAAGTTATTGTTGGTTTGGTATGCCATTGTTTTTTGAGCATCCTGTTCCACCAAAATACGTCCGCAAAAAGCCCCTACGGCATGCTCCTGCAATACATATTTGAATAACTGCGTACTTTGACAATGTGGTTTTGCATGATCTAAAAATGCAAAATTATCTACATGTTGCAACTTGTCGGCAATAACCATACCAGCAATAGTAGCTTCGGCTTGCTCGCCATTGAGTTTTACATAATAATTGTTGCGTGTAAAACCACAGTTCATCGTAATATTGTTGACTAGTACGGTCGACGATTTATCTTGTTGAACATAAGTAGAAGCCAATCGGGTTACTTGATTAGAATTTTCTTCTAATTCATAAAACTCTATGTGGGCATTTTCCCCTGCAAAAATTTCGGTGACTTGGGTTACCAAAAACTTGCGGCTATCCACAGTGTGGTCGCAAGCCAATAATTTTACCTGCGAATTTTTGCCCGCAATAATAAGTAAACGCCTGTTTACGAGGAAGTCTACTTTTGAGGTCAAGATGTTTATTAGCTGTACGGGCTGTTCGATAACCGTGTTGTCGGGAATATAAATTACAAATCCGTCCTGTACAAACATGGTGTTGAAGGCAGCCGTAGCATTATTCTCCAGTTGAGCTACTTTGCCGTAATATTTAGAGCAAATATCAGCGTGTTGTTCCGCAAAGTCCTTTAAACTGCCCATAAAAACTCCTTTCGGAAAATCACTTTTAGGCTGATGTTCTTTGTGGAAAGTGTCATTCATCAAGAAGAACAAATTGGTAGCCAGTTCGGGTACGTTGCATTTGTATGCTTGGTACGGGTTAATTGGGCTGACCAACCGGCTGAGATTAAATCCGTAATCGGGAATAAATTCTTTTGCTATGTCCGAATATTGATAATCTTCGAGATTGCGAGTGGGAAAACCCAGTGTTTTGAAAATTTCAAAAGCCTTATCTCTTTCCTCATTCAGAATCTTTGTCGATTTGCTGTCGATCAAGCTTCTGTGTTCGGTAAATAAGTCTATATATTGAGTTTCTATCATTGTTTATAAATAGTTACGAGTTACAAGTTACGAGTTATAAGTAAACCTGTTTACAAGCTAGGTTAACTTGTATACTAGTCAACTTGTTAACTCTTTATCTTAATCTTGAAAATCTTTAATAATCCAGTCGTATCCTTTTTCTTCCAGTTCGAGAGCCAATTCAGGACCTGCACTTTTTACGATTTTACCTTTGTACAATACATGTACAAAATCGGGCTTAATGTATTCCAAAAGACGTTGGTAGTGAGTAATTACAATAGTTGCATTATCGCTGCGTCTCAGTTTATTAACGCCTGCTGCAACAATACGAAGTGCATCAATGTCGAGACCCGAATCGGTTTCGTCCAAAATAGCCAACTTAGGATCTAGCATTGCCATTTGGAAAATCTCGTTACGTTTTTTCTCACCACCCGAAAAACCTTCGTTTACCGAACGGCTGGCAAGGGTGCTGTCGAGTTCAACCAACTCACGTTTTTCTTTCATCAATTTAAGGAAATCCCCTGCTGTAATAGGTTCAAGACCTTTATGTTTGCGGGTTTCGTTTACTGCTGCACGCATAAAGTTTACCATGCTCACGCCCGGTATTTCTACAGGGTATTGGAAACTGAGGAAAAGACCTTCGCAAGCTCTTTCTTCGGGAGCGAGTTCCAATAAATCTTTATCTTCAAAGGTAACTTCACCTTCTGTTACTTCAAAATTGGGATTACCCACCAATACGGATGCCAATGTACTTTTTCCGGCTCCGTTAGGACCCATTATTGCATGTATCTCTCCATTATTAACTTCAAGGTTCAATCCTCTTAATATTTCTTTGCCATCAATATTGGCATGTAGGTTTTTTATGCTTAATAAATTCGCCATTATTTCGTCTTGAATAAAAATTATTAGTTACGAGTCATTAGTTACAAGTTTGTTTTCTTAAAAATGAACTCGAAAAAATCAATGTAAATATATTTAGAAAAACTTTAGGTCTGCACCTCATTTCAATACAATGAACAACAGTTGAGACAAATTGTTTGTTACTTTTCGGTTATACTTTATCTATAAAATCTATACATAGATTAAGAAGCTGTTTAAAAATGGATTTTAAATCTGAAAATCAATTAGATTGAGATTGCTTTGCTCGCAATGACGTGCCGGCAAGATTTAATCGAAGCGTCATTGCGAGCGATAGCGAAGCAATCTTTGTTATTACCATTTCGATGATAAATTTAATTAGCTTCTAAATATCCGCTTCGATAGATATGGGGCAATGATCGGAACAAAATACCTCATTGTGGATAGTTGCACTTTTGACTCTTTCCCTAGCTTCATCCGATATCATATGGTAATCTATTCTCCAGCCTAGATTTTTTGGTCTGGCTCCGGCTCTGTAGCTCCACCATGTATATTTTTCAGCTCCTAGATCGTATTCGCGGAATGTATCAACCATACCCGTTCCTACAAAATGGTCGAACCACTCTCTTTCTTCCGGAAGGAAGCCCGATGAGGTCAAATGTCGTTCGGGGTGGTTTATATCAATGGGTTTGTGGCAAATATTATAATCGCCGCATATCAAAATTTCTTTACGTTCTTTTCTTAATTCGAGAATGTATTTGGTGAAGTCAGCCAAAAATTCCATCTTGAAAACCTGACGAAGTCCACCCGTAGTTCCCGAAGGAATATATACACAGATAATGGTTACATTGCCATAGTCGATGCGAATTACACGTCCCTCGGAGTCGTATTTGGGTATATCCATCCCAATCTTCACAAAATCGGGTTGTATCTTAGTAATAATTCCAACTCCACTGTAGCCTTTTTTCTCTGCCGGATGAAAATAGCAATATTCGTATCCCAAAGATTTTAAGGTTATTACATCTATCTGATCTTCCTGTGCCTTTAATTCCTGAAAACATACTACATCCGGATTTTCTAATTCCAGCCATTCGGCTAATCCTTTATTAAATGCAGCACGTATGCCATTTACATTGTATGATACAATTTTCATGCTATTGTTTAATGTGCAAATTAGCAAATTAGCAAATTTCTAATTTCCGAATTGGCTAATTTACCAATTATTTATTATTCTCTGCCGCTTTCACTTTCTTGAAAAGATCGGAAGCAAAGACAAAGTCGTTAAGGGCTTCGTTTTTGGTTGTTAGTATCTGTTTTTTAGTACCTTCCCATTCGAGATTTCCTTCTTTGATGAAGAATATCTTGTCTCCGATATTCATCACAGAATTCATATCGTGGGTGTTGATAATGGTGGTAATTTTATACTCTTTGGTAATATCACTTATCAGTTCATCGATAACCAAAGATGTTTGGGGATCGAGACCCGAGTTGGGTTCGTCACAAAACAAATATTTAGGATTCAATGAGATGGCTCGGGCAATAGCTGCACGTTTCATCATACCACCGCTTATTTCGGAAGGATACAAATGTCCTGCATCAGATAAGTTTACACGATCCAAACACGATTGAGTACGTTTAACTTTTTCGCTTTTTGGTAGTCCCGAAAACATATCTAATGGAAAATAAACGTTTTCAAATACGGTCATAGCATCAAACAATGCCGATCCTTGAAAAATCATACCCATCTCCTGCCTCAAGGCTTTCATCTGTTGTGAAGGCAATTTCGTTAAGTCTCTATTATCGTATAAAATTGCACCTTTGGTGGGTCTCATCAATCCGATCAAATTCTTTAGTAGTACGGTTTTACCCGAGCCGCTTCGACCTATAATCAAATTGGTTTTTCCTTCTTCGAAGATCATACTTATCCCTTTAAGTACATCGCGACCTTCGAATGATTTCATCAAATTTTTAACTTCTATCATCCCATCATCAAATCAGTGATTAGTAAATCGGAAATCAATATCAAAATACTGCTTACCACAACAGCATTGGTACTTGCTTTACCCACATCGAGCGATCCTCCTTTGGCAAAATAACCGTAGTAGGCAGCTATAGACGAAATAAGGAAAGCGAAAAATACTGTTTTTATGATGGCGTACCATATGTAGAATGTCTTGAAAAACGACTGTAACCCAAACTCAAAATCGGCTACAGGTACGGCATGTGTAAAATGGCAAACGCCAAACCCACCGACAATACCGAAAAACATACTCAATATAACCAACACGGGTACAAACATCATCAGACCTACTACTTTGGGTAATATGAGATAGTTGGCAGAATTTACACCCATTATTTCGAGTGCATCTATCTGTTCGGTTACTCGCATTGTTCCGATTTCGGAAGAGATATTCGACCCCACTTTTCCTGCCAAAATAAGACACATAATGGAGGACGAAAACTCGAGAAGAATAATTTCCCTCGATGTATATCCTACCGTATATCGAGGTAGCAGAGGATTATTGATATTCAGAGCAATTTGTATTACAATTACAGCTCCGATAAAAAACGAAATAATGATCACAATACTTATCGAATCAACTCCAAGTTTGCTTATTTCTTTTGAGAGTTGCTGAAAAAACACTCTCCATTTTTGAGGTTTGGTTAACACCTTACGCATCAATATAGCGTATTGCCCCAACTTTTCTAATGAACTTACTAATAGCATACCTTTAAATTAACTTTTGAGTACGGTAAAATCCGAATATGTATTCTTAAATAACAAATGTACAAAAAAATTAGATAACGGACGGAAATATGCCGTCCTCTATCTCCATATTTGATGTAGAGTTATAATTGTCGATAAACATTTTCTTGGCAATCTTCCCGGCAATGAATGTAGTACCTCCGTCGAAGCTTCCTCCGATAACACCTCCAACCAAAGGAATTGCTTTGCCAAAACCTACTAATGTTTTACCGCCAAATTTAGAAGCAAGTTTTGCACTGACGTGTTCGATGACATTTTTTGTGAGGTTTTTCCCCGCTTTGATTCCCATTTCCTTCAAGACCTCTTTGGTGCCATTACCGAGCATACAGACATATATAAGTGATTTTACCTGATCGCTTTGAATGTCGTGACCACCCATGTGGGCAATAGCCGAAATCATCCGTATCTGTATATATATTACACTGACCAAATTGGCAGGCAAGGAAACAGCCATAAGCGATAATCCACCCAATCCGGTCACAAATCCAGTGGATGCGGCTTTAGTTACTTGCCACTTAATCAATTGATCTACTTGCTTATCAAGCGTACCTTTTGCTTTCAAGTAATCTTCTCCCAATTGGTATGCCGATTCTATACCACCGAATCCGTTTACGGCTTTTTCGTATGTCCATTCAAGCACTTTCGACATCATTCCGCTTTTAGCGGTGGTTATTATTTTGCTCATAATTAGTGTATTAATTATTAATAAGGTCATAGACCCATTTTATTGTTCCGATAACTATATAAACAAAAAAATGAAGACCTTTGTTTATTCCATTTATCGTTTATAAAACAAATCTATCGGTACATTTTAAAGGTGCAATATACTTGTAAAAATGGATTTAAAGGATGTTTGTTAGTACAATTTAACGATCTGTTTATTTTAATGTCTGTGGATGGATGTATTTTGTGGCTTTTATTCCTATTATTGGAGCTATTTGGCTACTTGTTCTGCTATGTGAAGAAGGGATAGACGGAGAGAATAAATATGGTGACAATCCCAAAAACGAATGTGAGAATAAGACTTATTGAAGCAAACAATAAGCATCTGTATTTTTTATATTACACAACAAAGGCAGGTTTCGTCCTGCCTTTGTTATATATGATGATATTCTTTAATCGAATTTCTTACTCCAAATAAGTATAACCGTACAATCCCGAACGATAATTCGATAAAAATTCTTTACCTTCTTCTACTGTAATAGAGCCTTGCTTAACGCAGGTTGTCACCCATGTTTCTACTGTACGAACCAGTTTCTTGGCATTGTATTGAGCATATTCCAATACTTCGGCTACCGTTTCGCCATCTATCATTTGCTCTATCTTATATCCGTTTTCGTCTACCGATACGTGTACCGCATTGGTATCTCCAAACAGGTTATGAAGGTCGCCTAGGATTTCTTGATAAGCACCCACCAAGAATACTCCTAAATAATATGACTCATTCTTTTTCAAGCTGTGAACAGGAAGATAACCTGTTTGATTGCCCGTTGGAATAAAGTTATCGATCTTTCCGTCTGAATCGCAAGTGATATCCTGCAATGTAGCATTTCTGTCGGGTCTCTCATCTAAGCGATGCAGAGGCATAATCGGGAAAATCTGATCAATAGCCCAAGAGTCGGGTAGGGACTGGAACAGAGAGAAGTTACAGAAATATTTATCCGGCAATAATTTAGATAATTGTTTCAATTCGTCCGGAGAATGTTTCATACGTCCTGCCATCTGGTAAATCTCACGGGCAATAGAGAAGTAAAGACGCTCTACTTGTGCTCTTGTTTTTAAGTTAAGCATTCCGAGACTAAACAAATCGAGAGCTTCTTCTCTGATCTGTTGAGCATCGTGCCATGCTTCGAGCATTCGGCGTTGGTTCAGATCGTCCCATATTTGGTATAGCTCACGTACCAGTTCATGATCGTTTGGTGTGATCACATCACTTTCTTCCCATTCGGGCAGAGTTGCTGTTTCGAGTGCTTCAAATACCAATATAGAGTGGTGGGCTGTAAGAGACCGTCCTGATTCTGTAATGATGTGAGGGTGGGGAAGACCGTTTTTGTTGGCAGCATCCACCATGGTCGAAATAGAGTCGTTTACATACTCTTGAATGGTGTAATTGACACTGCTTTCGCTGTGAGACGAACGGGTTCCGTCGTAGTCGATACCTAAACCTCCGCCGATATCAACAAACTCGATATTGAAACCCATTCCGTGAAGTTGTACGTAAAATTGAGATGCTTCACGCAAGGCTGTTTTGATACGTCTTATTTTTGTTACTTGACTACCTATGTGGAAGTGAATCAAACGCAACGAACTTTGCATATTGTTTTTTTCGAGGAAAGCCAAAGCTTCAAGCAGTTCACTCGAATTTAGTCCGAATTTACTGACATCGCCTCCCGACTCTTCCCATTTGCCGCTGCCACTGCTTGCCAACTTGATACGTATACCAATATTGGGAACTATTTTCAGGCGTTTTGCGGTTTTAGTTATAAGTGGAAGTTCGTTTAGTTTTTCAACTACAATAAATACTCTTTTACCCATTTTTTGAGCCAAAAGAGCCAGTTCTACGTAGCTTTCGTCTTTGTAACCGTTACAAATAATAAGAGAGTTAGGATCTGTATTGATGGCAATAACGGCATGAAGTTCGGGTTTAGAACCGGCTTCGAGCCCGATATTAAACTTCTTACCATGACTCACCAATTCCTCTACTACGGGTCGCATTTGATTCACCTTTATAGGATATATAATGTGATTCTGTGCTTCGTAACCATACTCTTTCGCTGCTTTTTTGAAGCAGGTAGATATCTTTTCGATGCGGTTATCCAGAATATCCGGAAAACGAACTAATACGGGTGCTGCTACATCACGAAGCTGTAATTCATCTATCAGCTCTTTTAGATCTACAGCTACACCGTCTTTTCGGGGAGTAACTACTACATTCCCCTTTTCATTGATTGAAAAATAATTAACACCCCAACTGGAGATGTTGTACAATTCTTCCGAATCTTCAATGCGCCATTTTCTCATTATTGCAAATACGCCTGTTAAATTGTTTGTAAATAGTTACTGCTCTTTGATAAGTATGTGCGAAATCTCTGCTACATATAATGTGTGGAAATCTTTTTCGGGATACCACTGGTCGATAACCGATTTGTCGATAAAAGAATCTTCGGTTATAGGTTGTGCAAATAATTTTTTCGCGAAAATTACTGTTTCAGCTTCCTCAAAGTAGGGTACTCCGTTTTTATGTAAAACGGTTAATCCGGCTACTTCTATTTTGTTTTCGTCCCTTCCTGATACCTTACCGAGATAACCTAATTTTTTCAAATAGCTTTTATCAAAAAGCGTCAATGAAAATGAATCGACTGTATCAACGAACTCTTTTGTGTATCGTTGCGGGCGAATTACTATATAGACTACTTCTTTATTCCACATAATTCCAAAACCGCCCCAACTGGCAGTCATGGTATTTACTTTACCTTCTTTCTCTGCTGTTATCAACATCCAATTGGTTTTGATATCGAAAGGCGTTAAAGGTAACTCTTTTACTTTTATTTCTTTAAAATTGCTCATATCTCTGTTGTCTAAAAAAATGGATGCCTTAATCCAATTTCAATACTGCCAAAAATGCTTTTTGTGGAACTTCTACGTTACCCACTTGTTTCATACGTTTTTTACCTTCTTTTTGTTTTTCAAGAAGTTTGCGTTTACGCGAGATATCACCTCCGTAACATTTGGCGGTCACGTCTTTACGTACAGCTTTTATCGTTTCCCGAGCTATAATTTTAGCTCCGATGGCTGCCTGTATAGCAATGTCAAACTGCTGACGAGGGATAAGTTCTTTCAACTTTTCGCACATTCTACGACCAAAGTTTACTGCATTGTCTACGTGTGTAAGTGTCGAAAGGGCATCCACAGGTTCTCCGTTTAAAAGGATGTCCATTTTTGCCAATTTAGCTTCACGATAATCGTGCATTTGGTAATCGAATGAAGCATATCCTTTCGATATACTTTTCAACTTATCATAGAAGTCGATAACTATCTCACCTAAAGGAAGATCGTATGTAATTTCTACACGGTCGCCCGAAATATAATCTTGTTTCAGAAGTATACCACGTTTGCCCAGACAAAGCGACATGATAGGTCCGATATATGCCGTACTGGTGATAACCGAAGCACGTATATAAGGTTCTTCTATATAATCGATAAGGGTAGGATCGGGTAACCCCGAAGGGTTATGCACTTCTTTTACAGTCCCTTTTTTGTCGTAAACCAAATACGATACGTTGGGTACGGTGGTGATAACGTCCATGTTGAACTCCCGTTCCAAACGTTCCTGAATGATCTCCATGTGCAGAAGTCCCAAGAATCCGCATCGGAACCCAAAGCCAAGTGCAATAGACGATTCGGGCTGAAAAGTAAGCGAGGCATCATTCAGTTGAAGTTTTTCGAGAGAAGCTCTCAAGTCTTCAAAATCTTCGCTGTCGATCGGATAAACCCCGGCAAAAACCATGGGTTTTACTTCTTCGAAACCGTCGATAGCTTTGTCGCACGGATTTTTTACGTGTGTGATAGTATCGCCTACCTTTACCTCTTTGGAGGTTTTAATACCCGAAATAATATAGCCTACATCGCCACAGCTAACTTCGTCACGGGGCGACATGGTAAGTTTGAGAACACCCACTTCGTCGGCATTGTATTCTTTTTCGGTAGCGAAAAATTTAACTAAATCGCCTTTTTTGATAGACCCATTCAGTATCTTGAAATAGGCAATAATCCCCCGGAAGGAATTGAATACCGAATCAAAAATCAAAGCTTGTAAAGGTGCTTCGGGATCTCCTTTTGGAGCCGGAACACGTTCTATAATTGCAGCTAATATATCGTATACTCCTTGCCCCATTTTACCACTGGCACGGATTATTTCTTCACGTTTACAACCTAATAGTTCGATAATCTGATCTTCTACTTCATCGGGCATGGCACTGGGCAGGTCAATTTTATTCAAGACCGGAATAATCTCCAAATCATTGTCAATTGCCATATAAAGATTCGAGATTGTTTGAGCCTGTATTCCCTGTGCAGCATCCACTATCAGTAATGCACCTTCGCAGGCAGCAATAGACCGCGATACTTCGTACGAGAAGTCTACGTGTCCGGGAGTGTCAATCAGATTAAGTATATATGTTTCACCATTGTACTGGTATTGCATCTGAATAGCATGGCTTTTGATGGTGATACCACGTTCACGTTCCAAGTCCATATTATCCAGTACTTGAGCTTGCATGTCTTTGCCTTCAACCGTTTTTGTGTATTCTAACAGGCGGTCGGCTAATGTGCTCTTACCATGATCGATATGCGCAATGATGCAAAAATTTCTTATTTTATTCATTCTTAGTATAACTGATTTATCAATTGGAGATTCTAACCCCAATTTACGGGATGCAAATATACAGAAAGAATTATACTTATCGAAATAACATTGTGCAATAAAATTGTTTAAGGTCTAGATGTTGTGTTTATAGAAAATAATCCCCTCGAAAGCTTGGCTTTTGAGGGGATTGGCTGATGTATATTGTAATTTAGAAAACGCAAAACATTGCGTCTCTACTCGTTTACTTGTCTACTCGATTACTTGTATAATGCTGCTATTTTTATTAAAGCATCGGGGTTGGATACGCCTTTGCTTACATCCATAACCTCAATACCATCATTATCTCCTGTTCCTGTAGCTAGAGGAAGTTGTGCCGGTATTTTAGGAACTTCGCCAAATACTGTTTGGTATAAAACAATTGAGTTTAAGAATACCGCATCGTTAAGCATGTGATGCGAGCTATCGGTATGACGTAAAGCGTCCTTACCGTCTTTTTGAGAAGAGTAGCTCTCTTTACCCTCATATGCTGAGGTTAGTACAGTTGCAAATCTTAGTACACCTGTGTTGGGTAGAGACTTAGCTACTTTTGTTGCATTGTCTGACAATACAGGTTGGTAATCTTTATAATCGGAGCTTCCATAATCGAAAGGAGCCATTAGTTCGTAGATATAAGAGGCTACGGCTGGGCTATTTTTGGCTGCTAAGTCATGGATGCTTTTGCAGTCGCTTTCGTATTGGTTTTCATCTTGAACTGCTACAGGAGTTGCCTCTTGTAGAATTATATAATCGAAGTAGTTGCCGTCTGCATCAGTTTTAGCAAACATTTCGTTGGCTTCTGTTTGGTGAGCTGCTAATATTTTGTCGATGCTCACACCCATCTCAATCAGAGTTGAAACTTCTACTTGTTTACCGTTTTCTTTGGTAAGTGCCTCCAACATTTTGGGGAAGCTTGCAAAATATTCGGTATGGCTGTTTCCCACAAACAATACTCTGATAGCTCCTTCTGCCTTAGGAGGTGTTGGTTTAGCTACAGTTTGCTGTTGATTTTCTTGGTTTTCGCCTCCTGCTTGCTTATTGCTTGAATTACAGGATATAAGTAAAAATGCTCCTAATAAGGAGTACAGAAAGATTTTTTTCATAAAAAGTGTTTATTAATGATTTATCAAAACATGTTATTTTATAGATGACTAAACATAATGAAGCATTAGCCTACAATGTGCCTTGCTGTATTTCTATTACGATACGTTCTATCATCTGGTCTTTGCCCTCGGGGTCGTATTGTGTTTTGAGATTATTCCCGAAGATTCCTGCAAAGGTATTATATACGGTGGCTTTCAATCCTCCTGTAAGTGACTTGATAATGTCGTATGCCGACGAATTGGTTTGCCTGTCGATAAGTTTTACCAATATTTTTCCTTGATTTTTGGTCAGTTTCTTCATCTTGGGCTTGTATGAGTCCATGATAAATTTTTGAGTCTGCTCCAAATGCTTTTGCTTGGTTTTTTTGTCCGGCAGGGTTTCCATAAACTCGTAAGTTTCAATGATATTTTGGGCTACTTGCTTGGCATAGGGCAAGGTTATTTTTACATCACGTACCAGTTTGGTGTATTCTAATCTTTCATTCTCATTTTTAAATTTCATAGGAGGAAATACTACCGTTTCGGGCAGATAACCATTAAAGATAGTGTCGCCCTTCTCTACCGAGAAAGAGTAGCGAATAATGTTGTGATCTTGTGCCTGTGTATGGAGTATACATAGGAACGAAAGAAGTAATATGCTAATATATTTTTGCATCGACTAGAGTATAGGTTATCTTTCAATAGAGATAATGACAACAAAAATAAATATATAAATATATATAAGGTGCACAATCTTCAAATATTAACAGTGCGTCTTTTTTTTTATTTGAAGAAAGACTCCTGAAAATTAATTCATTTTTATTATTGAACGCTGTAGGGGCGTATAATCATACCCCCGACAAGTTAACGGGCGAAAATTTTTTCGCCCCTACGGCGTTCGACAACAAAATGAATCAAAATTTATGTATTTACCCTAAGTGCGTCTTTTTTTAGTTTGAAGAAATATGGTAATTAGGAAAAAGTTTTTTATCTTTGCGACCATTCTTTTTATTAATTGGAAAAGTGGGAAAATTTAGTCTCTATAATATTCCGTTAAGGAATTTGGCGGATGGTTTACATAAGTTC
>JAVBJR010000166.1:0-3272 GCA_031546965.1 Dysgonomonas sp. | reverse complement strand
TTTAACAATATATAAATTGCCTCATTGACACACATTTCTATACGGTGTTTGGCGATAAAAGCAGGGATATCAGTGTAATTTTACACATCCTACCATTAATGAGTATAATGTATGCAAAGTGTGTCTTTCCCATTCAGACACATGGCAACACTAAATACTTGTAGATAGATGCATTTAAAATCCTCCCCCCTTTCCTCATTTACTCATATTTACATGCTACCTTCACATAAATGATACCAACACGTTATTACTACACATTATATATATAGCATGGTCCAGTTATAAACGCTAAAACTTTCCAAATAAATCGATAATCCAAACGTGACCTGTATATATACATACACACATACATATGCGTGCTCATTATTCCTGTATATATACATACACCCCAACGTTTAATGCCAAATCAAAATGCTAAATGCTGCAACTAATTTACTGTAGGTACTACATACAGACTGACCCAAAAATTTTCCAGAATTAATTACAGCATACACAGTGTTCAATTATTAAAAATACACCCTGTATTTCATATATTTCTTATACAGTACGTATCAGAAACATACAGCAGGAAAATAATTCCAGTTAAGGGCGTGCTACGTAGGTTAGTGCGCAATGTTAACAACAGGTGGCGCTGCTATGCAACTCGGTCCTAGCTCAGATACATATAAGAAGCATGTTATGGAGAGGAAAGCTTATTGGGGAAAGTACAATGACCATTATGTTTGGGTACAGAATATGTTGTACACAGAATAGGCGTGGTCATGTGGGCGTGGTCACGTGGGCGTGGCCAAATGAAGAAAGAAACACAACCATTGGAGAAGACAGTGCCACCAACAGACTCTATAGTTTCCAAGTGGGGGGCCAATATAAAGTACTTACTTAAAACAAAGTGTAATGAATGATGTGGTGTATACATGAGCGCCACCTATGGCTATAACTTGCAATGTAATGGAGGGAATCAGGTCAAACCACACGATCAATAGTGGCAAGGACAAGGTATACAGTCTAAATATACAATGTCCTTACAGAAATTTTATTCAACAGCATGTAATTAAATCCTAAGTTAGGGAACAAATGTTTATAAATTATTAACTAAAACAGTTTATTAACTTATATATAGTTAAATAAGTCTAACTTAAATTATAATAGGATGAATTCTATTGTGTAAGTAGGCCTACTATTACATATAGTCTGTATATAACTTATCTGGATTTATGTTGGTGTTTGTGTGGCCCATATGTATAACATATTTCAGTTTTAAGGGTCCAATTTGGTCTGATCACTCTTCTATAGTATATAGTTCCTCATCTGTATAGATAATTGCATAGTCATGTGACTAATAATATAATCCATTCAATCTCATCAAGGGTTTTAAAAAATTTTAAACACAAAATTCTGGTATGGTGTTTGGTTGAACAAGATCCTGTTTCCAGCAATTTTATGCAATTTTATTGGGGATTTCAAAAGCACTTTATATGAAAAGCTGGCCACCTGAGATCATTCCCAGACAAGTACACCTTGAAATCATAAATTATGCAAGTTATGTACTCTGAAATATTTAGCATCTTTCAAGGTAAGTGATTAAAATCTTTATTGTTTGAATATATACCTATACTATACATAGGCCTACAGGATAATATAGGTTTGACATAGTTTCCTTCCATCACAGAGAAAGAAGTGCTCATAAACAACATTTTAATAATTAAATATGTTGAATTTTGCTTGAATAATATCACGTGATTAGCTATATATATATACTCTTCAAATTTAAAACACATTAAACTTTAAAATATCTCATCAAAGACAAGAAAATAAGACACATAAAAATGCCTAAAGCTGTGTAATTCTTAAATTAAACTGAACTTGATGAACACTAATTTTTAATGATTACTTTAAATTGTGTAGCATGCACAAGCAAAGAAAAACCTCTTTAAAAAAATTCAGAGTAAATCGATAAATGTGGGTGGTGTTCGGCAAAATTTCATTAACTTCAGCACAGTGACGTCACGTCTAAACACTTTTCCCATCATTCCTAGAGGCAAACGTTGCATTTGGGACCTTTTCAAATCGACCATGCTTTTACACGTTTACAAATAAAAGTGTCCACTTTATCCCATGCACCTATATATACACACATAATCCTCCATTTTGTCAAATTTTCCCAGTATTGTTTCCATATATGGAGAGAAAAAAAAAACAACTTTAAAAATGTAAACTATTTCGTCATTCATTAAATGAATGTCCTTTTAAACAAGGTTCATAAGAAATTTAATTAAAAGTACACACCATCAAACTACTTTTTTAACATACCACACTAAAACACAATAAGTGCATGTGAACTTTTACAAAAACAACATAAAAACAACAACCAAAGATATATTATTAATTAACATGTGTGATTAAAGTAAAGTCTTCAGATTAAATCACATTTTAAATAAAGTTTAAAATTAATATATTTTTTAAAATCCAATAAGTAAAGAACTAATTTTATTTATATATTTATTATATATTTATCATTTATATATTATGTATATTATTTTATTTATGATATGATATTTATCGTGGAAAATTTCACTATTATGGGACTATATATAGACTATACATGTTAAATGTCTAAAAAAACCTATCTATGCTGAAAACCTGCTTACAGTGGAAAGTTTGTCTGGTACATTGCGATTCCACCATAGACAGGTTTTATATATTTATTACATAATATTTATTACATAATATTTATTTTATTATATTTATTACATTATATTTATTTTATTATATTTATTATATTATATTTATTTTATTATATTTATTACATTATATTTATTTTATTATATCTAATTTTAAACTTATATAGACATGTGTGTAAACTAAGATGACTTATGTAATGAACATTCTTTTGTAAATATTAACTAATGAAATTTTAGCCAAAATTAAATTAATAACCACTTGATATTTTTATAAAACTTCTTCTCGAAAATCACATGTTTTAAGTGGACGTAATGTGTAAACACAGTCATGGATTTCAAGGGAAATGTAAACAGGTGGCCTGAAGACGTTGACAAAATATGCAAATGAAGAAGCAAAATCATTAAGAATTAGGTGTGGGAGGTTGTTGCATGCCACTTGTGTGTTTTTCATTTTTAATCAGAATAATTTGAGCCCCAACTTTGCCAACAACATGCATGCAACTCGTTTCACAAATCGTGCATCAACAAAAGAAGAGTCTTCCCTAATTAAATAAATGCATTTCTTTTTATCCCACCCCTTTTCTTAACTCC
>JAVBJR010000930.1:0-2584 GCA_031546965.1 Dysgonomonas sp. | reverse complement strand
TTTCAACTCTTTATTGATGGATTTTCACAACTTGAGAGGTTGCTGGTTTTCGCACCCATCTGCACTCAAGGTCACACAGGTTGAAAACTTGATGGTTATGTGGCCAATCAGTTGATGTTACTGTGTATGTGCAATTCGTTTTTGGTCACTGGCCAATTTCGGTCACTAGATTTGGAATTTTTAATTCCCAGGCGGCGGAATTTTTTGCGGGGAGCTTTAAAAACATTTTTTACGGTGTCCAAGGGGCTCGGAAAATTATGGTTACTACACTGTAAAATAAAGCGGTGATGTATATGTTTGAAACAACCGAGACATACTTTTCCGTTAATTGTTTTTTGATTTCTACTCAATAGGCCCTTATTTTTGAAATGAGCCTCGTAATAATGCAATATTGTTTACGAAGTCAACACGGATGTTTTCCAGTTCTGGAAAGCATCGTGGAAAATCTGAATTCTTTTCCAGACTTTGAAAACTCTGTGCAAACCCAGTGAGAGTTTGTTTTCGTAATAAACTAAAAAAAGTCATAATCCAAATTCTACTTGGTACTTCAATCCCCAAGGTATATATATAGACTACTTCGTAGCTTTGTAAAAAGTCTGATAATCCCAAGGGTTCATTCCCTGAACGAATTTACGGAACCACAAATAGCATACAGTTTGGTAAATAGACGTACGTACGTTGCCAATAATGTTTGGACATCGCTGATTACAAACACTTCAGCAATTTCGCCTACTCTTTTACGTCACTACCCTCACTTGGACAGGCAGAATCACATTTTGTGCCCAAATAGGAAATGATCGATGCAAGCTAGTAAACGACTTCGATAACACTATACACTCGTAGGAGTGCATGCACTTTTAAAGTTCAATCGATCCGATCCTTTCCTAACCTTTAAAACATTGACATTCTATGTGCCATTCACCGGAAGTGACCTTGCACTTCAGTAAATAGTCGATAATTTGGCAGCAAGTACATTACACTCAAGAAGTTGGATGGGTTTCTGGGGGTTTTTTTTACAGGTCGAGATCATATAGCTTGGCTCTGCGTTTGATGAGCCAAAAATGCAGTGAATCGTAGTAAAGCTTCATGAACTCTAGATCTTTCGTTGACCCCAAGCCATGAAATGGGACCTATACATGCCGTCTGAGCAGTTGCCAAGCATCGAACGAACCCATAAGGCCACTGATCGATCAATCAATCGATTTGGAGAACGCGCGCACTGCACTTCGGGAAGGTCTCTTAAGACGTTTTCACTATTGCGCTTTAACTTATCGTTGCAAATATGGCTGAAACCTGATACGGATATTGAGTTTCCCAACAATAGTGCTATTATTTGCATTTCTTTCGGTGAATTTTCGGATAAGAAGCTGGTATTCATGTTTGACTGGGAACCGATAAAGCTCTTTCCATGCTTTGTTGTCATATATATTTGTAGAATAAATCCCCGTATATATGGCATATGTAAGAAGTCACACAAAACCTGATAAAGTTAGCAGTACATGTTGTATATACGTAATTCTGTTATAATGAGATAGTTGTGTTTTTGTACGACCCCTTACAATAATAAAACATATATATACCCTACACAGGAAAAATATTGTAATGTACGCTGGGTAAAGATGAACATGCAACAGCAAGCCTTAAATATACCCAAACCCCCCCCCAAAAAAAATCAGTAGTCGGGTCGGGGGAGGGCCCTCTCCACCGCAACCAACATAAAAATGAACTAATCGTTTTTAGACCGCTCGCATTTCGCTCGATTCTGAATGCTTAAACAGATTTGGGGCTCACTAGATGGCATCTTCATTCCTCTAATTATAGCACCCCTTTATCTCACATAAGTTAGATTGTTGAAAACTCTTTCTGAACTATCATAAATTGACAAATCCCACATAGGTATGTAGACTTGGAAATGTGTATCAAACTGGTTTTTGTCAACTTGTAACAATTAAAAAGGTATACTGCATGTATTTCCTCGCATATAGGGCAGGGCCTATATTATTTTATTTATAAGTTTTCTAGAAATCACATTTGGGCACACCCTATCTGCTGTACTCCATTGCGCTTCTATACTCAAGTTGTATTTTGAACGTGCAAATTTGCCCTGCATATTTTTGGGACAAGCCTATATTTTTAAGCACCATGTTCGAACCCGACTTATATTTAAGACTCGCCTAATAATCGGAGCCGGCTATATGATTCGATGGAAATACGGTATTAGAAGATAACGGACCCCTGACTAGCCAAGAGTATAGTCCGGTCGAGATACCAAAGCCCGTGCGTTTTTTGAGGGGACCTTTTTTTTATGATTACAATTCATTTTTCACACGTTAAAGTTGCAATTTAGCGTGGGTGCCACTTTTACATTTTTGGCGTTTGTCCACCATTTTGAAAAATGGCGGCTTGCCTTCACGATATGAGTAAATGTGTATATCTCCCAGACTATGTGGTCAATTTTAATGTTTAAGGTACCGTTAGAAAGGTAGTAAATTTCTCTATATGTTTTCCTATACCCTAAAGTTCCGTGTATAACGCGCACCCCATGTTTAACACGCATGTTGCGGGTGAGCGGTGCACATGTTAC
>JAVBJR010000190.1:0-5824 GCA_031546965.1 Dysgonomonas sp. | reverse complement strand
GCTGCACTGTTGCTGGTGCATTGCCAATTCTTTAAAATATATTGAGAAGCAAGATTTTAACAGCATGAATATTGAAAACGAATTAAATTGAACATTATTACCCTTATAAATGCAGATTTAAGGAACACAAGAAGCCATTTGTCCAACCAAATTTCAATATCAACAAAAATAAAAAAATATATAATTTCCCAGATAATGTTTTTCAATCTTTTGAATGTGTCCAATATGTCTAAAAAAATCGTGGACTATGCATTTTTTATCTTTCCATGTACATATGTGCAATGATTTTAGTTTGAAAGTGTGAAGAAGCTATCCAGTGAAAATATTATAAGTGTGAAATTATTAAAATATGGCAGAATTGCACAGTCATATTTTCACAACATATAAGATTAAAATTAAATCAAATATGGTTTTAACAGTAAGCATAATAAATTGCATTTGCTGAGCATGCTAATATTATGCATTTAATATTTTGTAATTGTCCAACATATAAAACAAAATATATCACAAAGCAATTTCCAAACCACTTGCCCACCCCTCCTCTATTAATAGTAGTTTCCACCCCTCAGTTAATTTATAATGACGGGGTGAGAAATTCCTGTTTTTCTTATTCAGTATTTAAAAATATTTCCCTCAGTGCAGTTTTGATTTTTGGAGACAGTGTGGCTCTAAAATTTGCTGGTGATTTTGTTAAAGGTTTGCAGTATATGGCTGATATAGCTAATATTTCATTGCTTTCTTCTGCTGGGGAAATGTCCTTTTTAGGACACAGGTTATCAGGAGATGTGGTACCTCGTGAGAGAACAGCTTCACCTGATAACTCTGAAGTGCCGTTTTTACGGCAACCCAGTAGAGAAAGTACACAGTGCACAAAGAGGAAGAGAGGCAAAACTGTTCACAGTGAAAGAAGGCAGATTGTTGCGAATGTTGCACGGTATTTTGAAAAAGAAGTTGAAACCCAAAATCAAGAAATTCCTAAAAGTCCATTGGATCGTACTGCTGCAGCTACTGGAGTTTCAAAATCAACAGTGAAGCGCATAAAGAAGGAACTGGAAACTGGAAAAATTATAACTCTTGGAAAGTCTCGTCCACGCAAGGGAACAATTGCAATGGATGATTTTGACAAGTGTGTTTTGAGGAGGACCATTCACGAGTTCTACACTGTGCACCGAAGAGTCCCAACTTTACTCTTATTGTTAAATTCCATGAAAGAAAAGATAAATTATGGTGGAAGCATTACTAGCCTACACAATACGCTAAAATCAATGGGATTTAATTGGAAAAGGAGTAGCAACCAGAGGAAGATCCTGATGGAAAGATTTGACATTATTGCGAAGAGAAGCCATTATCTAAGGATGATAAGACAATACCGAAAAGAAAATAGGCAATTAATTTTCATTGATGAAACATGGGTGACAACCAACATGACAATTGGAAAATGTTGGCAGAGTGAAGATGAATTGGGCTTGCTTTCATTAGCGGGTAGCGGTGAGAGACTTGTAGTTGTTCATGCTGGTAAGAAATGATGTTATTTATATTTAATTACAGAACTTTTTCTAAAAATAAGAACTTTATAGGTGGTGAAAATGGCTTCATTCCTGGTGCCCAACTGATATTCAAATCTCGCCAAAGGCATGGGGATTACCACGGCGAGATGAACCGCGAGTTGTTTCTCAAATGGCTTCGTGAAAAGCTTTTGCCAAACTTGCCCAGCAGAAGTGTGGTGATCATGGATAATGCCCCATATCACAGCATAATTTTGAATAAGCCACCAAACTCCTCAACAAGGAAGCAAATTATTAAGGATTGGCTTACAAGTTGCGGGATTCCGTTTTTAGAGAGCCACCGAGTTGCTGAGTTACTGCAATTGGTAAAACTAAACCAAGAGCCAGTATGTTATGAAGTGGACGAAATTGTTGCAGAGAATGGGCATATTGTGCTCCGGTTTCCACCATACCATTGTGATTTAAATCCAATTGAGTATGCGTGGAATGAAGTCAAGCATTTCGTTAAAGCACGAAATACAACACACAAAATGGGAGACATCATAGACTTGGTGCATGGTGGATTTGGTACAATCAGTATTCAACACTGGGGAAATTATTGCCAACATATTAAAAAAACTAGAAATGGAATACTGGGAGCGAGATCGCCTTTTTGATGAAATACAGCATGTTAAGATAGACCTAGCATCTGACGATAGTGTTTATGACTCGTCAAGTGATGGTGATGAATTATAAACTGTAAATAAAAGTTCCAGTAAATAAAAGTTTCAGTTACCTGTTGTGATGCAAGTGTTTACATTGAAATGCCTGTGCACTTTCTTTTTATTTTCACTTATATAACCATTAGCCAATATATTCAATATAGGAGTATTGCATACAATGTTGCAAATATTCCAAAAACGTTGTAATGATTTCAATGATATATACTATTAATTCTTTTGAAAATATATTTGTATGAAATATTAAGTTGCATTTTGTATGCAAGGTGCAGCATAATTAGAAATATGTAATTCTTACATGTTTTAGTAATTTCACATGTGAAATGATTAAAATATAGCACTATAATATTATCACTGGATTGCTTTATATCCACACTTTCAATTCAAAATTACACTACACAGATGCAAATACAAATAGCATGGTGTGCTAATTTGTTAAATATTTTGAATACAAATTCATTGTTTATAAATAATATAGCTAGATAATATTCCAACAAATTATTAATTTTTTTATTTTGGTTGAAATTGAAATTTTGGTGGGACCAATCAATGGCTTCTTGTGTTCCTTAAATCTGCATTTATAAGGGTTATAATGTTCAATTTAATTTGTTTTCAATATTCATGCTGTTAAAATCTTGCTTCTCAATATATTTTAAAGAATTGGCAATGCACCAGCAACAGTGCAGCTCAATTAGTGATGACGCCATCAGCTACGGACAATTCTTAGAAAACCCCCCCAGTGCACCTGTTGGTCAGTTTGCACCAAACTGGCTGACCCCCATTTTGATGGAATGGACCCGCTGACGTTTAGACGGGTTGGGTGCGTTTCGAGCTCAACTCTCATTGCAACCACTGTAAAGCATTATTTTCTTTTCCAAGCTTTTTTGGCTTTTTGCTGACACTCCTCCTTTACTGCATGGACTCTTCTCAAATTGTCGGACATCAATTTTAGCTTTCTTCTCTAAGATTCACTTTCAGTATCATTGAAGTCAGTCTCGCTCATTTGATTACATTTCCTTTTTGTTGGCGAAATTGTTTGTAACCTTAAAACAGCTGTTCTCCTATGAGCTCTGGCTTCACATCCCAATTGGCGAACTGTTGCAGAGGTTAGGTGTAAGATGTGAATCCATTTCTGGCAATTGTGAATCCACTTCTGGTAATGGTGATTCCATTTCTGGCAATGGCGAGGCTCCTGACAAAATTTTTTTATAAGTACAAGCAGTAAACACAGCATGCAAATATTTTTTTCAATTTCTTTTACCTGGTGAGCAATCTGGAATGCATAAATTTAAAGATGATACAGCATCATGTTCCAATTTGCGTTTTGGCTTGTACAGATTCCCACACAATTCGTATTTTAGGTCTCGTTCATAGTCTTCTGAACAAAAATGCGCCGAACAGACACTTGCATGTGCATAACTAAACTGAATGTTTGCATTGTTGCACTTCATCAACCACTGTTTTTTTAAAGAAGCATTTATTGGGAACATGTGGAACACGAGGTCTGGTTGCATATCTGTCATTTAGCCAAGATTTTTGCAAACCGCCACTGCACAATTATGATGATGAACCATTTTATTCCTAGAATACAATACCATTGTGCTGGATTTGTTTAGCAAACAGTCTTGAACAGCTAACAAGTCCACAAGTTAACTTCAACACAATCTCTTCAAAACAAAATTCTTGTGCAGAATGAAGAATCCCCAAAGAAGGTCCACAAACAGGTCTTGGGTTAGGCAGCTCAGGATGATGGTTGTTCCCAGATGGTCCTCGGGCACTGGTCCTGCAGGTTCCCAGTGTTCCGATGACTTTTTGGATGGCTTGGACGGCTTAGATGTAAATTTCCCAAAATGTGGCTCCGCAGGAATCCCAGGGAGAGCAAAGATCCAGAGTTTAGTATTGGACAACTAACAATTGGAAAAAAGGGAAGGGGTGACCGAGTTACCTAAGTCGCTGGCCAACAACTTGGCAACAATTCCTTTTTGAGCGACCAAATCAGATGGGTCTGTGAGATGGCAGTAAATGGCAGTAGATCCAACAGTGGTGAGTGGTGGTAAACCCAGATCACGAGCTTTTGGGGAGTAGAGAGTGAAACAGAAGTGAGTCCTTAGCCAGACCAAGTCAGGGTATTTATAAGAAAACTGCAAATCTGGTTTTTGGTGGGGTGAAAGTGAAAAGTGCATTCTTAGAATTGGGCTTGCAGTGGTTTCACAAGACCAGTTTTGTGGACTTGAAAGGGATTGTACAATTACACAAAACAAAGGAAATGGGAGAGAGGTTACTTGACCTCTTTCACCATCACACCATACTATATAGATTTTGCAGTGATATTGCTTTTGAACACCATTTTTTAGATACATACCGTTATCCACTCTTGATACCGTTTGCAATCTTATGTAATACAATAATGACCTGCAGTGAAAAATTGGATTCTGGCCGTGTATCTGTAATACTGAGTTTGTATTTCAATTCAATCTTGAAATAACCACTTCTCAACTTCTCAATGCAAGAGTTCCAATATCTGTATGAAGCTGGTTTGCTTGTACAATTAATATACAGTTACTGTTTGCTGCAGCAATTCTTCATTTCATAACGATATTTTTAAAATTCTACATTCCGCATTCCAAATTCAAGTTGTGTGCAATTTCCTTAAGAACACAATATTTCAGACAAAGTGCTGGTGATATATGAAATGTGTATAAAGACAGGAGAATACTGTGGTACTGTCGGGTATTTGAAATTTTGAGTCATACGTTGTTATTTAAATTTTAAAAAAAGGACAATATCCAACAAACTGTTTTCCTGAATTTTTTTGACCTTATCAAGTTTTTTGCAAAATTTTTAACAGATGACTTTGTCATTTCTTACAAACAATTGTTTTATTGATGTTGTTGAAAAAGTAAAACGTTATGAAGACGCCGCTGAATTAATGCACCATGTTAATAAGTGATGGACAGCCAATGACTATTCATAACAATCAATATCAAGAGTGGATAAAGAGGAGAGTATGTATCTCCCATAGGCCGTGTGCTAGCATGCGACAGGCGTTACCTGCGCCTCACCTGTTTTGCTGTGGGCATTTTTGGCAGCTCGGAATGTGGGGGGAGGTGCTCAAAATGCCCACAGTCTTGACGAACTTCGGTGGTTCAACATTTATTGTTTTCGAATGGCTGTATTGTTGAGCAAATCCGCTCTAGAGGTTGAAGGTACTATCGGTAGGCACACATTGTTAAATTTTCTTTTTATTTATAAATGCTACCGCGTATTGTGAGAAAACCTCACAGAAATGTGGTTACATTAAATCGATTATATCGATATGACCGCTGGAGTTGTCACTTGCTGAAGCGCCATAGAAAAAGGCCAGGTGGGCGTGTCTACCAACATCCATGCTCAGTCTTCCCATTGAGCTCATTGGTTCATTGGTCTCCCACTAATAACCTTCATGCTTAGTTTTGTTTTGTGGTTCAATTTCCAAATTTGGGAACGTCCATATATTACATCACGCTTTTAGGGGGAGGGGGGGTTCGCGTTTGTGTGACGAAGTGTGACAAGGGAGGGAGGGGGTAGGACTAGATCTGTGACATCACACTTACCCAAAAT
>JAVBJR010000701.1:0-5000 GCA_031546965.1 Dysgonomonas sp. | reverse complement strand
GTTGTCCATCTCAAATGGTACTCATCGATGAACATCTTTCACGTATATTTTTATTAGAGCATTCTTCAAACAATCATCACTATTATTACATAGTACCAGAAAATTGATTATTGCCTGCATATATTGAAAACAGTAAAGAAAATCATAACACGATTTATAATACAGATTACCACATGTATGCTGAACAAAACCAAATTAATTCCTTTAATTCTACAGCAAATGGTACAAATCATACAATAATTGAAATAAAAATGTATGCAACAATTTATAATAAAAGTGTTAATATGAATGTAATTGATTGTTGCTTCCAGGTGTGGTTCCAGAACAGAAGAGCCAAATATCGAAAGCAAGAGAAGCAACTGCAAAAGGCTTTGGCACCTTCGGTGATACCAACTTGCGGAGGTGCCATGATGAGAAATATCTACCCTACTGCATCTCGTGGCTACCAGTATCCAAACACAATGAACCGCTATCCTCAAGTATGTCGAGTCTTTACTCGCTGTTTCAGTGAAATATAGAATTTTACATAATATATGGTGGTTGTTATATTGGAAATAGATGGCTACGTCAACGTACGCACCGGTTGCGCAACCATTTTCAATGCCCCATGCACCATCCAACATGGCCGGCATGAGGCAAGATGGCGTCGGTGTTGGCGTGTCACCGGAAGACGAATGGTACAATAAAAGCTTGTCGGCTCTCAGGATGAACACATCGCATCATCCGAACCTTTCGGCACAAATGCTGCAATATCAGACGTAAGTCAGACAATGATATTATGCGTATATTATTTGATCGACATAATGTAACTTTCTAAATCATGATCTCCATAATTTAATATACACACAAGATATAGTACACATTCTGTTCAAAATAAATTTCCGCGGTAAATTAATTTTAGACCTTTAGCGTTGACTTTATTTTCGCGGTATGGCAGTGTTATTACGACAGGTATATACTTAGTATAATAATATCTTATGAAGTGAATGGTAAGGAGGAGCAGCCATAGCTCTATGGGGCCCCACTCCCATAATATTTCCACCTAACCATTCAACTTATTTTGTTGTACTGCTAACGGGTCGTATACACTAGCATAGTGTCTTAACCCAGGGGCCCCATCCTGGCTAATCCTTAGCCTTGCAAGCATGCGTGCTAACCCATAGTCCATAGACCCATATGGGTTGCACGCAAGCATTATTTAATGCACACACAATTTTGGGGGCCCACAGTGAAACCCTGTGAAGGTATTCTAGTTATTTAGAGTATGGGGGAAACGAGAAAACCCGAAGAAAACCCATCGCAAGCTGGCAGGATAATTAGAAAAACTCCTTTGCACAAGCTAGACCCAGGATCGAACCCGGGAACACAAAGGTGCAAGGCTAGTGTTCTAACCACTGCGCGCGCCACCAGCCACCCCTTATGTGATGGACAATCTAGATTATATATTGAAATTCAGTACAGGGACAAAACAAAAACACAAAATTCAAGAATACATCATTTTATTCATAGTATTATTAAACGTTTCCATGTAAAAAAAACTTGTTTTGTTTATGCCAGCGGGAACTCCTGCAAATAAGGTTTTGTTAAATATATATGCATGTTTGCCACCTTGACAATATGCATACCCTTCAGGCCATGCAGTGCAGCAAGTCTCCTCTCAAATTTTTCCACCAGGTCATGAAAGAATACAAACAAATCTCCACCGCATTTGTAGAACCTACTGTATCGTCTAATCGTAGCAAAACATGTAATAACTTATCGTTTTAGAAAATAATCACTCAAACTCACTGCATTTATCTGCCAATACTTACAAGTCTTCAAGAAAGTTGCCGAAAACATTTCATGTGATGTGCACAATGTTGAGGTTTTATAGATTCTTTTATTCCAGATGAACAAATAACACTTAAAGAACAGAAGAACAAGTACAACAATATCAAAGTTCACTTCTTCTTTGTCTCTTCTTTGATGATCCCCAGGAACAAATCTTGCAGCTTCTTCACCACCAGTCTTGACTGTGATGAATCAATACTCAGATGAGTAGACTTCTCTATTTCTCTGCTAACTTGATCAGGACAGCACACAGCTTGTGATGATCTCTTCTTTCAGGTTCCAGGCAGGTTCAACAAGAAGGATGGAAGTGGATTGTAGCTCGAAACTCAAAAACAACGTGTGGTTGCAGCAGCCATGATGCTTCCTCTAATTTCCGAGACGAACGCTAGATGGCGCCACCAACCAAAAGTAACACAGTGTGACATGATGCGTACACAAAAATCCCAACAATTTCATTGTCCTTAGCCCGCAAAATATGCTTCGAGTTGGCTTTGATCAATAGTTATCGTACAATGCATAACGCAGGAAAGAACATAAGAAGAAATAATCTGAATTGCTACTCACAGGTTAGAATTGAAATTTAATGAAAGAAAATTGCAATTGGAAAGTAATATAAATTATTGCGTGCAATATCAACTGCAGCATCAAATTAAATTTTGATGTTTGATTAGGTAATTTTTCTACATGTTTATGATATATTATATTTCATATATATGAAGTATATTTCTATTTTATACTGATGACCTAGAGGAGATATTTCAGTCCAGATTTAGTTGTTTTGCAAAGGATACAAATCTTGCAGGTGTAATACAGGGTGCAGCAGATTGGGCTCAAAAGTGGGATATGCAATTCAATGTTGATAAGTTTAAGGTAATGCATATTTGGACCAAAAATTCTGGGGCAGAATACAAGATGGATGGTAAAACGTTGCAAGTTGTTAATCAAGATAGGGACCTGGGGATTATTGTTGAGGACACATTAAAGCCTACAGCGCAATGTCTGGCTGCTTGTAGGAAGGGTAACTTTATTTTGGGTATGATGAGACGGGGGTTGGAGAGTCGTTCAAGGGAGGTGTGGTTACCGGTATATCGGTCCCTAGTTAGGCCCCACCTTGAATATTGTGTGCAGGTCTGGGCCCCGTATTACAAAAAAGATATTCAAGCTTTAAGCTGGTGCTCCACTAGCAGCTATTCTGGCAGAATCGCTGCGCGATTGCGACTCCCCGCCCCTTTTTGGTCATGTGACTGCGATTTTAGATACTATTGCCTACAGATACAAATGTAGTATCACCTGGGGATACTACATTTGTAGCAGCTACGGAGATAGCTTTGCGACAGCCAATCAGGTTCAGAGCAACTTAGCCACGCCCATAAGCAAATTAACTCTGACGCATCAGCCGCATGAATATTGACCGCCATTTTGTTAGGATACACATGTCGCACTGCGATCTGCATCGCACCAGTCTATCTCAACCTGCGATTTCAGGAGATACAAGGTTGCGATTCTGAAAGAATTGCATGCATAATCGCAACGTGTAGCTGCTAGTGGAGCACTAGCTTTAACAAGGGAATCAACGAGTGACGTCACTTTGTGCCGCAAACGCAAGACGCGGCCGCAAACGCGCCTAATGTGCACTGCCCATGCCATAAAACTACAATTTTATGTAACAAACTGCAGCATTTTTGTTGCAATATTGAAAGATTAAATGATATACATTATAATTTTGCTAAAAATTCAGTGAAAATTAAATTTAGGTTGGTTGTTAGTGATTTTCCAGTTTTTGCTCATCAGCATTTACAGCCAAAAATAAAGGTCTTAATAAGTTTTATAGGTTATTCCAAAGCAAATGAAGGTCCGAAATGTAAATATACATATTTATATGCTTTATAAGCTCAGTGGTAACCCTTAAGATAAGATGCATTAAATATTTGGAACACATTTCACATGTTTTATAGATTAGGCCTTTTAAATTCATACCTTCAAGCTCTGAAATTTGTAAAAACAATTTTAAATTTGAGAGCATCAGTTCAGCAGCTAGCAGTGAGTGAAGATCCTCCAACAGATCTGTCCACAAGTGAAAAGGATTCAGGATACAGCAATAGGCCTATATATAGACATGCAACTCCACTGTTGGCCATACTCTGTACTAAAGAAAGTTCAGGAATGCTGGTTAATTCAATCAGTCAATTGTGTAGGACCCACTCTCCCCTGCCCTTGGTCACTATCCACCCCCACCTAGGATAATGACCTAGTGACCTAGACTACATCTACACAAATTAAAAAGGCCAAAAATAGTTTGATTTAAAAACAGCTTTTGAAATAAATTGCCTGGGTTTCACACCAATTTCTTTATTTTAAGACATGCACAGGAAGAGGATTATAAACTTCTTAGTTTTTGAATATGTTGAATTTGAAACCAGACAGAACATTCCAATACACTGTTGCAACTTTATGGAATAAAATTTGGTGACAAATGCCAGTAATGGCCAGGGCCTTCAGGCAAGTCTCACATCTGCAGCTAATTACCCTTTTTGAAATGATTTGCAATAGTTGTATGCATGCAGTCAAAAGTTAATTTAAATATTGTTAGGGAAATTAGTATAGATTCAATGTGCACATTATTTTACAGCTCATCTCTGCATATTTTGTTTGCTATGTACATTTTGATGTATATGAATTCCAAGTTTGAATTTTTCAATGCTAAACAAAACTACTATATAGAAGTCAATGTTGACATGCTTGTTTATGTGCACAACACCACAAATATCACAAATACAAAATTGATGAGTGTTTTATAGAATTGCATTTTAGTTTAATAATTTGGTAGAAAAAATGCTGCATTTGCACCATTATTTGCATATGGGCAAAGGATGTAAGCAGGCTTCCATCACATGCCACTGCTTTTGCAACAGGAGGGTTATGCTGAATTAGACATCACTCAAACAATGTTAATTAAAAACACACAAATTAACAGTACTTCAAAAAATTGTGTGTGCTTTCAAATGCAATGAAGGTTTTTTGTTGTATCTCTACAGCCGGGCTCCAATTTAGTTGATAAAAAATTGACCGCCTTCTTTAGAACACGTGCTTTTTGGAATAAACACTGATTGGACCGATTGGTTTGTGTGGGTGTGGTTTGTGTGTGGCAGCGTCGGTGGCGAACCAATCAG
>JAVBJR010000665.1:0-3589 GCA_031546965.1 Dysgonomonas sp. | reverse complement strand
TATGTGCATGGCAGGTCAGCCAATATTTTTGGGTATAATGACACCAATGGTGAAAATGAAAAGAATAAAAATAACGTAAATAACTGAACAATTGCTGTTTTTTCCTCCAGATCTAAAGGAATAGAAATAAATATTAATGCGCGGTGGTAAAAGTAGAAACGGAAAACCTAGAGTCAGCCTTGTACATATAAACAAAAAGTGAGATTTTATCAGTTAACTGATAACATTTTTGAACAATACAACTACAGTAGACCGAAGAAAAATATTTTTGGGTTAAAATTCAAAAAAATATATCAGCCATAAATACAGTAGATGTTTATCAGAGGAATTTTTGCGATTTCCTATAGGAAATTCAGTTCAACCTTGACATTTTGTTTAAAAATTATAATGTACCACTTACTGACTTACCATATATGAGATCTGATCTGGGATGTGAATCGTCAAATTCAATGAACCAAAACCCAATGAACCAAATGGGCCCCTGAGACAGATTAAACAGGGAAAGGGGGAAAATTTACGAATATATCGACATGTTTATAGGGTCGATAAAACCTTTCTGCCTAATCACATAGGGGTTTTTGCCATAGGGTTAGTGTAATAAGGTGTCTGGGTCAAACGCCAATACAATACCAAAACATATGCTAATGGCGCTGCTGCTGCATTCATGCTGACAAAGCCAATGTTTAGACAGAAGCAAACTGAAAGTGCAGCAAAGGTAATTGCGATGACTTGTTGGAACAGACAAGAATCGCAGGCCTACAAACAGTATACAGTATTTCTCGGTCAAGTTTAGCAGTAAATGCCAATTAAAGATAATTACAGGGCAAGACCAGCCAAAGCGAATCGCAATTCGGTTTCATGTATCATAATAATCACGACTCACAAAGTGTTTGGCCTAATAATATTTCAACCAAAATGAATTGTAATAGAAAAATGACATTTTTTTGAAACCCTGCATCGTTCTCAATATTTTTTATTATTATTTATGGAGTGTTACACTTCATTGAATAACGAAAAATGTAGTTTGTCATAGTACCTATATAATGTTCTGTGTGATTCTGATTTAATTGTGGGGTTTTCACAGAATAGTCAACAATCGGTTGAATAGGTTATTTCCAGGCTGTTCTCCAATTATAACCATTTTGTGAGTTGGTGAGTTGGTGCATGTAATACTGTGTTTTCAGTGGTTTTAATGCTTGTATTAAAATTATTGCGAATAAATTGTCGAAAGCAGATTTGAAATCGGTAAAGAAGCAGAGGAGTAATCACAACAAATAATTATCATTTGCCCCCAAGTTGTCACTACGCTGCTGTCAACAGATGCTATGCAGGGAAGCACTGCATATAAATTGCAGGATTGCTGTTAGTCATAATATGTGCCCTTGTTTAGATGCTTAGCGAATTGCTTGTACATGTTCCAAGATGTGTAATATGTAGTTCTGTAAGGTAATGTAATAAATCTCATTAATTATCCTACAAATTGTGATGATGATCAGTACCCTGGCACAAGGAATGCAAGCCGCAAATGGAAATTGTACTTTAATACTATAAAGTATACAATAGTATTGCATGCCACAATGTATCATTTCCATTCAGAAAATACATCCATTATGTCAACATGGATTCAGGAATTGCAGAGCAACAGCTTCCTTTTTGCCATGCAATTGTGTATACGTATGTCAATAATGGAAAGGGTACAATCGTGCTGTAGTGCTTCACTGCATGGCATCTATTGTCAACAGTGTAGTGGGGCAACATGGAGGCAAAGGAGATTTGTTTTGTAATTACTCCTCTTCTCTCCTACAGATTTTAAATCTGCTTTCACCAATGTGTTCGCAATAACGTTGGTCACATATCTCTAATTTATACAACCCACCTAGCTTCAAAACTGGCGAAGACAAATTTGGAATGACCTTGACGGAATGTTGCAAGGTCAAAAAATATCAATAACTTCCAAAACTTCCTTTTGAATAACTACACAGTGGATACATTAATTAATGCAATGTTGGTTATTATATGAACAGACATTTGTAATAAATGTGCATGAAAAATACTCCGACATTAATTTTTCCTTTATATTCTAATTATATATTTTTTAATTGCATGTAGATATGAAAATCTAATGTCCCCACAGGTTGACTGTCAATAAAATCTACTGTATAATAATTTGCGGATAACGAAAAACTGCACTAAAATACATTACGTATAAAACTATGTAGGACGTATAGATAACCATGCATGATTTATGTGAAAATTATTTAAGTAACATACTTTCAGAGCATTTTAAATTCTTAATTAACCTGATTACTCCATAGAATAAAACAAATTTAGAACAATATAAAATATGCATGTGCTGCAGTTACATTTGCATGGTCTGTAATCCATTGCCATTGGAGCGATTTTGCTGATGTTATAAAATATTTGATATCGAATTTTGCACTTTAGTTTCCGTCTTTTCTCTGTAATTATATATGCATAAAATTGAAATATGTTCAGCGCAATGTAGAAATACCCAATATGGATGCCATTTTGGGAATTACAACATTGCCAACTGATCTGCTTTATGTATGGAGTAGTGTTTATGTATATGCTATAGCTGTAGCTTTACATTGGCATATTTGGTATAGGAAGTGTGCAGAGTTGCTGCATTTGTATATAAACTGCATCAAATATGGCGAATGCGAACTGACAGTTTACAGCTGTTATAGGCGTGCAAATTTGCAATGGTTGACATAAGTATATTTATATAGAATTATTAAAGTTGTTCTGTATTTCAGAAATTAGCTGCATTTACAGTAATGTATTATAAATATTCTTATGCAACCAAAAGATTTATTAGTCAGCTGGGCGTTGAACATTCACAGTCTCCTTAGGAATATTTTGAAAGATATGATAAGGTGCACCTACTGTTCGATAAATATTTATTTATGGAAAAAAATGTGGATTTTAATGCAGGTATGTGCAATTCAATGGTCCAGATATTTATTTAAATGAGGTTGGAGACAGTTATATATAGGTGCATGTTTGGAGTAGAAACAGAATTCAGTTACCTAGAATTTTGTGCATATGAAAGGTATAGTTTTAATATTTGATTTATTTCAAGTTGTTATACACTCCACCTTATTTATTCTTACAATTTTGAATTAATTGCTTCAGTAATTTCTGAAACCCAAAATGCACAATTATTATGCATGCATGCATGGTGTATATGCATATAAAACACAATTGGGTTCTTGCAGACCTATAATTGGCCTCCTACTCAACGAATGAAGTTGGAGAAAGGGTTTTGGGTGTTGGTTTTTGTGTTGTTGTTTTGTTTAGGAGACACCACGTGATTTACGATGAACAGTATAGGCCACTATATAGTGCATGCATGCGTGCATATATATTATACACATGTATTAGTAAGCTCTTGCTTTCCAAATAAGTTACATTTCTTTTTCTCTCATTTGCTCTTTGTGCGTGGGGCAAATGTGAATTATAAATGAAAACAACAAACATGCTGCAGGGTGTTTGCTTTTTTCCCCCTCTACTTTACAAATTCCTCTTTGCTAATTCAGAGACAGAAACTATTTTAATTAATTATATC
>JAVBJR010000076.1:0-3516 GCA_031546965.1 Dysgonomonas sp. | reverse complement strand
GGCGGAGCAACGACCCATTTTCATTGGCTGTGCCGATTAGCCAATCCTGAGCGCGCAAAAGGAATTACGTCATTCAAGTAGCTTCTCTGTGGCTCCTAGATCGCGCTTACAACTCCTGGTACACATTATAACTCCTTGGTTTTACTAAGGGGAAATCGGTTGAGCTCAACCTTCTGGAGCTCATGCACACAGTATTGTCTCTCGTCCGTCGACGTGGTCAGTTCGATCTTGCTTATTTGGATTTGGCAAAGGCCTTTGACATGGTGCATCACATCCTGCTCGTCCTCAAGCTTAAGCACTATGGCATGTGCGAGAGTTTCACGTCTTGGTTTGCATCTTACCTCGAGGATCGTGTGTGCAGTGTTAGAGTTAGCGGAGTGATAGGTGAATCTCGATATGTCGTCCGCAGAGGTGTCCCGCAGGGCTCGGTCTTGGGGCCGTTGCTTTTCAAGATCTACCTTAATGACTTGGCTTACTGTCTCATCGATGTTCTGCAAAAGTACTTTGCTGACGATTCAAAGATTGGCCATTCCATCTGCAGTGTTGGTGATTGCGAGACCTTGCAGGTTGCTCTTTATAATGTCGACAAGTGGGTGCGCGTTAATGGTATGCGCATCAATGCTGAGATGTCGGTTGTAATGTCGTTTTCGCGGAAGACTAACGTCGTGGTGTTTCCGTACAAGATTGGAGGTGTTCGCGTTCCTCGTGAAGAGATTCAGCGTGACCTTGGCGTCGTGTTCGATGTTGGTCTTCGGTTTCCGGATCATGTGTGCAGACTGGTGGGTGAATGCAATCGATATTTGGGGATCTTGTTTCGATTAACGTTTGTTTTTAAGTCTTGGATCCCGTTGAGATCGCTCTATATTGCGCTCGTTCGTTCGAGGCTACAGTACGGTTCTTTGGTGTGGTCTGGTTGCTCCGAGTACCTACTTGAAAAGCTTGAAGGGATCCAGCGTCGTTTTGTGTACTCTTTGCACCAGCGTTTTTTTCGAAGGTTAAAGTATGACTATTATGAAATGTTACGTCGCCTCGACCTGATGCCCGTTCGTTTTTTGCTGATTTACCGTGATGTCGCTTTTTTGCATTCGCTTATACACGGACATGTTGAGTCTCTGCTTCTCCTGCGTGAGTTGCAGTTTCGTGTTCCTGCGGCAACTCGCCAAAAGTCGGTGTTTTACGTTCCCACCGATTTCGGGGCCACGTTGAGAATGTGCGAACAGTGTAATTCGTTGCCGGCCGATATCGATATCTTTGCCATGGTGTCAAGTGGCGCCTTTAAAAGGCAGCTAAGGCATTACTTGTGTAACTAATTTGTTTGAGTAATATGGCTAATGATTAATGGTTAATGAGTTTTAATGTTTTAGTCTTTTATGACTACTTTTACAACGGTAGCTTTTAGGAGACCTTAGTGCAAGTTGTGATATTTTATTAATCTTTTATTGACATGTTGTTTGCTCGTCTTGTACAAGTTGTTTCACTAGATATAAATTATTTATTAGATTTCTAGTACTAATGTTACTCTTAGAGAAACTACTATTTTCAATTTTATACATCGTTTTGTTGTGTACGTCGTTAATTTTCCGGTTCTTGGTCTTGTTACTTTGATAATTTCTTTAGTTGATTTTGGTGTTTGCTTGGCCGCACTCCCATTAAGAGGTCTTAGGACCGTCGGGTGGCGGCGCTCGGCCCTGTAAAAAAGGAATGAGAAATAAACTAATTATTGTTGTTGTTGTTGTTGTTGTTGTTGTTGTTGTTATTATTATTGGGTTGTCAGCAAGTTGGCAAGTTTTTGAGCTCCTCTTCATGTTGAGATTGTGCAGCAATTCGGCGACATCGGATGCTCAAACTGGACACTGAGGTGTATGAGTGTGTCCAGATTGTGTTTATGAACTCTGTTTGTGCAGACTCTGTCTGATTTAGTGACAATTAGGAGGTTTTTCGATATCTGGATGTGCATTGGAAAGCAGCTATCTTGGTGTCAATTTTTGGAGTGGCGCCATCTGTTGGGCGACGCCTGAACTTTCGGGGGACTATTCAGAAGCTTTGTTGCTGTTTGGCTGGGGATAATCCGGCAAACTTGTTGGTGTGATCTTCAGTTTATGGCCCCATCTTCAATCCTTTGTGCTAAGTGCAAAGGTGAAGTTTTTGGCAAGCAAGGCAAAGTATGCTGCTCCACGTGCAACAACAAAAGCCATGCAAATTGCTACAACGTTGCACCTGCTGACGTTCTTGCCTTTAATGAAACTTATGTTTGTGAAGTGTGCCGGCTGAAATGCAACGCGGGTACACCAATTGCAATTGATGCCCCCACTGCTACCTGTGGAACTGCCAACACGAGACGAAGGATGTCTACCGGGGATATAAATTCTTCACTGCCTACTAACATTTTATCTGCGCTGAACGATTTCTTTGCCGGGCGGCGGGTGGCGCAGTGGTTAGAGCACTCGCCTTGTACCTCTGTGGTCCCTGGTTCGATCCTGGGTCTAGCTTGTGCAAAGGAGTTTTTCTAGTTATCCTGCCAGTCTGCGATGGGTTTTCTCCGGGTTCTCCGGTTTCCCCCATCTTCTTATTAACTAGAATACCTTCATAGGGATTCGCTGTGGGCCCTCAAAATGGTGCATTAAAAATGCTTGCGTGCAACCCATATGGGTCTACGGACTATAGGTTAGCACGCTTGCGTGCTTGCGAAGATACTGAATTGGTTAGGAGGGGGCCTCCGGGTTAACACACTGCATGTGTATACAACCCGTTAGCATCAGGATTAACATTAACGATTTCTTTGCCACTGAAAGTTGCAGTCGTCGACCCGCTATTTCAATCATCGATAAACTTCTTGAAGATAATAGTAACCTCATGGAACTCTTGCAAGTCATCAACGGTCAGCTAACCGTAGTGCAGTCTGCCCAGGGTGATTTTGAAGCTGTGGTTTCCCAGTTTAAGGATGAAATCGCCAGTCTGTGTGAACAAGTTCAGTTTCTGCAATCGGAAAATGTTACCTTGAAGGAACAATTGATTCTGGCCCTTCCTTATGGTACTGTTCCTGTTGAAGAAATGCAGACTTCGACCGCAACTGTACAGAATGCCGAGGAACCTTCTAGTGTTTTCTTGAAGTCAGTATGGCCAACACTAATCTCGCAGACTGGAAGAAAGTTATGTAAGACTTCTTTTCCAGTGCAGTCTCCTAGTGGCAAAACTGTTGGTCCAGATAATTGCGAGCAGGTTGAAGATGACCGCTCGCATGTGTTCCTCGATACAGATTTGCCCATACCATTGTCCCAAGTAGTGGATCAGGATTCGCCAGCTGTACAGCCAGCTTCTGGTTGGTCTACGGTTGTGCGTCATTCTACGCGGAAACGTGGTGCTGCTTATTCCCTGGAAGCGGGGCCTCGGGATTCCGTGAGTTCCCTCTCATGTGTGAAGCGACCTCGTCGGTCTTCAGGGAAGGGAAGATCTGGGCCAGTGGAAGGCAGCCACGTCAGTAGCAAGCTCAAGGGTGCTGTTGGTCTGCCCCCAAGG
>JAVBJR010001124.1:0-3999 GCA_031546965.1 Dysgonomonas sp. | reverse complement strand
GAAAACATGAGATTTTTCTATGCAGTACTTTTCCCAGAAAAAATTCCTTGATAAGTAACGTGAGGGAGTTTATTTGGGAGTTTAATCGTCAAAATAACGCAAATGAAGCGCCGTAGGAGCGAGTATGGCATGCCTGTGCAGCCACGGATGATAAACTACACAACGGATGAGTTGTGTAATCCATCAGCATTGCGTTGGGCGTTACAATCGATACAATTGTTTATGTTTGGCCCACTATCTCTGAAGATAGCAACAGTTATAGCGATGAAGAGTGTGTGGAATTCAGAAAGAACGATTGGGAAATTAGCGAACTGGAAGCTGCAGGTGTGCCATACGTGCGATGGGAAATTCGAACGGGTTATTTCGTAAACAGGTCACAATTCAGTGAATAATTGGTTGATTTACATAAAATTTATGTTCTACTGTTTGTTATCAAGTACACATTGATATGGAAGGCAGTTTAGGTGGGGTTGCAAAATCGTGCTAGATGTCCTTTAAGTCCTTCCTACCCCTCCCTGTTTCATCTAATAGCTCCCTCCACTTTCCTTCTTTATTTTCTCTCCTTTCGCACTCTTCCACCATATGACTCAATGTTTCTTCTTCCTTTCCACACCGCCGGTACAACCTCGCTCTCTCTCTCTCTCTGGTCTCCAATATTCAGCTGCTTTCCCCAGCGTCCCCATTCTCCCTTCCGCCAATATACTAATTTATTTTATATTCCCTCCCTCTCCTTTCAAATATTCTGCCCCTCTCTACCCATTGGTATAATTTCCATATATACCGGGTTAAATTTTGATTGCCTAATTTTGTTATCACGGTTTTGTATATAGTAGTCTATTATTCGTCTTGTCATTTCTTCTTGTATTCTATACCCCAATCTTTCTTGTATCTCTACTTCTAACTCTATGTTATTCATGTATAAAATCACTATTAAATAATTTTACCACACCATTTTCTTCGATTTGATCAGTATATGTTAACTACAAATTGCATGTATGATTGTGTATTTGTATTCTGTCTAATGACATTGCCAAATCCAGAAAGTTACTTGAGATAAATTATAACAGTTCACAAAGTCCTGTAATAACGATTTGGAATCTAATTAGACTCAATTTATGCAGATTCTAATATCCAAAGAGACAAATAGAACTAACAATGGTCTTAATAAGCAATGTTTCAAATCAAACGAGTTTTTATTTGTTGTTTGAATGGCAAGAAACCTTACAATGACACAGTGTGTGTTGTAATTTTACTGAAAGTCAACGGAATGGAACGTTCCAAAAATTTCGATGCACTGCTAAATATTATTTTCAAACAGAGTTATGCAGCAAATCGTTTGAAATAATAGAATTTTGATGCTATTGAAGAAAATAATCTCATTGACTGCTGGAAATGGGAATGTCAACTTAATTCGAATAACCAGTGACTTTGGTATTTAATTATCAAAACACCTAAATGCAACACCAAATTTGTTTTTTTTTTCTATTAAACGAATGTCTGTAAAGAATCCAATACAGTGTAACATGACAAGACTGCTATATTCAAGAACAAAGAAGTGTTAACTTTGTCAAAGAAGAAACACGATGTGCACGTTTCAAAAGAAAAGGGACATCACAGAAATCCATGATAGAACTGTTCCAACTGGAATCCCCTTTGCCTAACTGGAATCTCACTTGAAGTGGAAAAACTAAGTGGTGCAATTTCCCCAATATACAGAAAATACAGGAATTGTGTTGAAGACAGCGAATCAAGTTCATACCAATGTTTTCGGAATTGATGTAAGTCGTAAATATATTTATCATATATTTAAGAAGCTATTAAGATCGTTATAGTCGTTACGTTACTGTAAGTAACATGCCACATTCATACAAATATAGAATGTTGTGACTTGTAATTTCTCATCATTGTAATCACATTGTCGAAATATGATGTACGTGGATGTAAAGTTCAAATCTAGTATTGAATATTGTAGTAAACTTACCCTTACGGAAAAGCTTTTCTGGCCAGATCTGGCTGGTTCTAATCAGATCTGTCCTCAGATCTGGTACCCCTGATCTGAGATCCACTCTGATCTGGAAATTATGAGCAGATCTGTCCCTGAATCTGACTATCCAGATCTGATCTCTTTTCAGATCTGGCACAATTGCCAGATCTGGCTAAGCGGATCTGGCCCAATTGCCAGATCTGGCTAAGCGGATCTGGTTCAATTGCCAGATCTGGCTAAGTGGATCTGGGTGTAATTGCCAGATCTGTCTGAGAATATACTAGACCAAAAAAGATCTGGATCTAATCTCCACATCATTCTTTCTATACACTAGCAAGACCCATTTTTGCAATCTGCAATGCACTTATATCCAGTATAAATTTAGCTGATAAATGTATTTACATGTAACTACATAAAATGTGAAATAGCCATGTACAATCAAACTAATTTCACTGCATATGTTTTTGTTAAATAAATGAGTATCAATACAATGCAATTAATCATCATCGTGCATACTTAATTGAATAATTAATAATGTTACACAAAATCATAGTTAGCACATGTACCTTGCTTACACATAATTTTAATATAATTACTATCAGCTAGAAGCAAATGTACACCTTGTAGTAAGGTGCTTCACGAATTACTTGTGGATGATGGTTGAGAGGCCTAGTATAAGGTAACTGGCATTTCCCATCATTTGCATAGAAGTAGTCAATAGATCTAAAAGTTGCATGATGGGCATTATACCCCAGATCTGTACAGATCCGCTATACCCCAGATCTGTCCAATTTCTGATCTGGCCAGACATCCAAATCAGATCCGGAGAACAGATCAGGCTAAATCTGAATCAGATATAACTTTTCTGTAAGGGTATTGTCTATGTACGAGTATATATATTAATTCACATGATGATGAAGGCAATACACTTCTTCACGTATCTGCTCGAGCAAACAGTCACATACTTGTGAAATATTTATTGCAAAGTGGAGCATCTTATAATGCAAGAAACAGAATTTGGAAAACACCTGACGAACTTACCGATAACGAAAGATACAAAGTGCTATTTTGATTTATTACGAAAATGTTTAACAAAGGTACTACAACTATTATACAATACAATACAATACAATACAATACAATACAATACAATACAATACAATACAATACAATACACTACAATACAATAAGTCGGGCAACAACAGGCTATATGCCCAACTAAGTTGCCCCTGTCATGAAAGTCCTACATGCGACCAATACTATTGAAAAACTCATCCAATTTCTTGGAATAAATGAAGAAAAAATGTACCAATAGTTCATACATGCCCGCAATGATGCTGGGGAGACTGTACTACATAGCATAGCTAAAGGTTCCCACCAAGATATTGAATATTATAGATTAAGACGCATCATTCAATATGGTGCCGATATTAATGATGTAGACAGGAGAGGTATATCCGTTTTGGACAAGGCAATTGACAACATAAACCTTGATTTATTTAAATTTCTTCTCATGAAACGTGTTGATGTTTCTAATTATTTCAAAACACAAGTTTGACAAATTGAAAGCAGATGCTGAAGAAAGAGATAGACCAGATATTATATCCTTAATTCAGAGCATGAAAAATGAAAGCACTGAAATGTAATGGTTTAGACAAAATTCAAATTGCTTAAAGGGACAGTCCACTCTAAAACTATAAAAATACACAATATTCTCGTTGCAAAACTATAGAGAAATAAGGTATAATGTGTATACCAATTCTCTATAGTTAACGAGTAAAAATTTTAAAACCGTGCGAGTTGGGGCGTGGTTTTGTGTTTGGGCCCAAATGGGCTTCCAATCGAACGAAAGTGTAATCGAATGCGCGAGTGGTGCAACCGTATAATTCGATTTATTTCCGAGATAGGCCTAATTACCGTAAATGCACCGATCTGTCTCCAGATAATCCAGCGTTTATTTTCCGTTTCACGTAAGAAAAGCCGTACAAATGAGTCACCAAAGAAGCCATCTGTTT
>JAVBJR010000816.1:0-4503 GCA_031546965.1 Dysgonomonas sp. | reverse complement strand
GCAGATTCGTGATCGTGAGTATTTTTCCTTTCAGAATATGTAACTCTTATTATGATTTGAGTACCCTGAAGTACGTTTTTGCATGCCTAAACTTCAAAGTCGATTATCTCGGAAACCGTGAGAGCTAGGACCCCTAAAGTTTGAACACTAAAAGTCGATTATCTCGGAAACCGGAAGAGCTAAGACGATTCCGAAGCCAGATTCGTGATCAGGAGGTAATTTCCTATAAGAATTACAGTGGCTTGCAACTCAAGATGACGCCAATATCTGATTGGCTGTTGCCTTCTTACGAACAGTAACCCTCCCCCAAAGAAAGTAGTTCCTAGGTTTTTGACTGGATTTACTTGAAAATATGCATTGAATATTCTCCAGTATTCTTACAATTGATTATATGCATATATTGTAAAAATTTGCCAGCTCTTATTAGATCTTGACTTGTACAAACACATTTGTAAGATTTTGTCAACGAGCGAAAGCAATAGGCAAAGAAACGGCGCGTTGGCTAGTTGTGTTGTTCAAACAAACTTTCTCCTTCCCCGTCTTTCTTAAGGCTTTTTTGTTTACGATTTGGCGTCACATTGAGTTGCAAACGACTGTAGCTGCTTGACTCATTTGTATTGCCAGCTGCAAGGTACACCCTAGCAAGCATGAACTTATAAGGTATCAAGATGGAATGAGTTTTTTACCAGTTGGTTAAGTTGCTCATCCAATGACATATGAAGGATGAAGTCATCATCCACTCTATTGCGATAAGGGGCCACCTTGCTGTGGACAACCCAACCCAGCTTGGGACATGTTGCAAACAGGTTCATTCTTGGGGGCCTTCCACAACTACACTCTAAAATGAAATGGTGTTGTGAGGGCATAGATAGGGTTTGGCAGGGGAATATATACCTGTTAGACCCTTGGTTTACAAGGGTGTTAAACCAGGGGTGTTAAATCAGGTCTGTTAAACCCGGATTAAGTAGTGAAACCCTGAACACCTGCGGATGGTCTAAACAAGTTGCACTAGGTTTAGAAATAAACCAGTATAGGAGTTTAAACAGAGGGTGTATCTGTACTTGCATGCAACTAGGGTTTTTTAATGCACCTAAAAGGTTTAATTTTTAGGACAACGCAAATAAACCCATAATGGTGCATTTTTAAGCCATTTGATTTTAGAGCGTACATGGACAACAGTGAGGTGAATGTTGTCTTAGCCAATGATGATCATTGGTCTTGCATCCATCTGTGATACAAGGTCTTTTCCATTGCTTCACCATTCAAGACATGTTGACATTTTGTACCGGCAGCTGGAGTTCCTTTGTAGTTCTGACATCTTCAAAGAGGTAGTACACTGGGCAAGAAAAACCTCTTATGGATACAGCAACAAACATCGAATCTGCATCTGTGGCAGTCATGTTGTTGGCCCATTGGATCCGTACAGGGGCTTTCTGACCTTTGAGTCCTAACTGATGAGCAAGAGAGCCATCCAGCATGGACACTGTAGCAGCTCCATCAAGCAGTGCAAATATCTCTTTTTCGATACCAGTTGGACCTTTGAGGTAGACCTGTGCAACTCTGAGTAAGATGTTACCTGTCATCTTCTTGGCATGTCCAACTACGCAAAAAGAGGGCTCTGTATATTTTTTTAATTCAGTATGCTATGCAGGATTGTGATGTCGAGTGCATCTATCATTATCACATTTTTTGCCTTGACTGCAGGCTTTATGTGATGGCTTCCATCCAGGCAAGAAAAACATCTTTTATTTCACCCATTTCCATTTGAAGTCAGCTTCTTGACCAGCAAACTTGTGACAAACTCCAGATTGTGACCAGAACCTTGGCAGAATAGGCATCCAGTCTGACTTCTAGGAGACAAGCCTGAAAGCATGGTTGCTTTCTTTTGACCTGCGTTTTTCTGTACTGTCTGTGTTGGCTCTGCTACTTGAAGACCCTAGTTTATTTTTAGATGGCCTGGTAGTTTGCCTGCACATTCCTCAAGGATTTGTGGGTTTCAGAGGTAGGTAGCCATCTTCCTCCAAAGCCTCTATGGTAGCAACTAGGTTATTGGCCAAATCGACTAGGGTGTCCAATTTCCTTTCCTCGTGGGATGACAAATGTCTTGGTTTTCTCCATAACAGTGTGAATGATGATTACTGGGCAGCCAAACCATCTTTCCAGCAGATCCAATATCTTGGGAAGGTTGTTTGATAACATCATCATTGCCTTCACTGTGTCTCTGGCTTTGCCTTTGTGAGCTTTCTGAAGTCTATCCATATTCTCAGCAAATGCAAACACACAGAGATCAGTAGATGTCTTAAAGGCCGCTATAAAACACAGCCACTCCTCAGAGTCCACAGAGAACTGTGATAATACTTTAATTGATGTTTGTATGGCCAAGAATTTCTCAATCCTGTCCTCTGCAATGGGTTGTGGATCCATTGGCTTCTCAGGAGTGGACTATATGGCAGGGCAGTCAACTAACAACTGTGGTTTAGTTGCAGCAGTGACTTCTCCATCTGCAGGAGACTGCTGGCAAGGTGCAGCATCTTGGGCAGCAGTGAAGAATTGCTGTCTGGCTTTGGTTTCATGTGCAGTAGAAAGCTGGTCATATGCAGCTTCTGTAGGTGTCATAAACTATGGCAGAGCTTATGTGGCACTCAATTTAGAGGTAAGTCACCGACCTCTGGATTGTCGACCATGGCAGGATACTGAAGACTGCACACATCATCAAGGTCTAGTTGTTCCAAGCAGGACAGTTTGCAACCATCTTGCAATTTTCTCACTTGGCTCTGACAACAGTTTTGGTGGTCATGGCATTGGTTCCTCTTCACCTTGAGGCAGTTCATGGCGAAGTGACCCATGGTCCACAACACTGTCTCACTCTTCATCAATTTGTGCTGTCTCTAATGCCAACCTGTATGGTACAAAGCACTGTCTTGCCACATGGTGCAACTTTTGGGTTTGAGCTTCAGCTTCTCTAGATTTGCAAGGTTTTTCAGCCTAAATTTTGCAAGGTTTTCAGCTGCTCAAAGTTCAGCCCCTTTTTTTGTCTAACTACTGTGGAAGATGCCCTGGAACACCCCTGTACATCTCAGGTGAGGGTAGTGCTGAAGTATTTTCTGGAGTTTCTTTTTCCCACTCCCTAAATCTGTCAGGTGGTATACCAGCAGATGATCTTTGTGATTTCCAAGTTTAATGGTGATATTACACCATGAGCCTGTGACCTAATTAACTGTATTGGCCAGCATTTGAGAGATCCATCTTGATGGACCACAATGTAGATGGCTCAGGTGGGACAATTTTGTTGACGGACCACAGATCACATTAAAACTCTAACTAATTGCAATAAACTGCTGCACTGCTTCATATGACTGGTCACTTTTATTTCACTTTGCTCTCTGAGGGGCTGTTCAAATATTACGTAACACAAAAATAGCAATATGCTTGGCCCCACCCCCTCCCCTGGAACACTGTGTAACAATTTCTGTAAACCCTCCCTGTGATATTATGTTACAATTTGTCTACCCCCTCTTCAGAAAGAAAAACACATAATTAAAAAGAAAGTATTCCTGATTGTGTATATACACTTTCATATACATTCTAACTCGTGTATAATGAATTTGAGAAAGGTAAGCCATATTTAGTTCAGTTTATGGAGAGGTCGTTACATGCGGACATTAAAAAATCCCTTCTGCTATTTTTGTGCAAGACTTTTGTATGACACAATGCAAAATATTTGCATAATCTCCATCAAAGTAACAGTTCACAACTTAAATTTCAGAAATTAGCAATTATTTTACACACCTGAACAGTATTGTTTCAATGTAAACTGATATGTTTTTGTTAGATACCCTGAAATTTAAGCTACATGATGGAAAATGATAAAGAATGCAAGTGTTTCAACAAATTAATCTTTGTGGAAATTAGTAAAAAATAGATATTTACACTCACAGTTTGTTCAAAGTCATACCTTCTAAGCTAATTACCCCGCCGAAATTTAAGTGTGAATAATTTTTTACTAATTTCCATAGAGATTTTGTTGCAACAATTGCTTTCTTCGTGATTTTTCTTAACGTCCTTTTTAAAATAATGTTGATTCACATTTACCAATTGTGAAAGAAATTGGTGACTATTTGTTGAGGAAAATTGGTTATATACAGTGCCGGAAAAAATAATAGCAACTCGCAGTTTCTGTGTGTTTTTTGTTCTAATTGTCAAAAATATAACACCTAGCCCAGGAATATATATAGGCTAAACGTTTTACATATTATTGAAGTACATGAATACAGCAACATTTTAAGCACAACTGGTATCAATTTGTTTGAAAATTATTCAACAGAATCATAGTTTCCTCAGGAAAATATATTAGCAACATGTAGTTGCTTTGGGAATCTCAATTTAATGCTGGTGTCAGGCCCTTAATAATTGGTATTAAAGCCTTTTGATTGCAATGTTTAGGCATTGAGTCAACAAAGTTAACTAGGGTGTCATGTGGAATTTCATGGTTCCACAGTTCCC
>JAVBJR010001239.1:0-2793 GCA_031546965.1 Dysgonomonas sp. | reverse complement strand
CTCTGATTGGTTGTGGCGTCACCGGAAGTGGGCGGAGCCATGGTGGGCTCTGATTGGTCGTGACGTCACTTCCGGCCACACCCAATGGCCTCCAAAACTAGGTCAAGGTCAAAGTGCGCTATAGTCCCCTACTATACTACTCACAATTACTGTTATCAAGTGCAGGGGCAGCTGCACATTACAGGTGGAAAGTGGTGTGACTTCGTGCTGCTCAATGGACAAGGGCTGTGAACGCATACAGAAGGACAATGCATTTTGGGAAACCAAAATGGAAGAACAGCTGCGGACATTCTATATGGATTTATCCAAAATCCTGCATAATTTAAGGTTTTTGCTCGCTGAAAGCTTCTAAAATTTCTTAAATCGAGTAGCGATCGCATGGATGCCACACCCTAAACTCCGCCTCCATGTCGTTGAACGCCCGTTAGCTCCGCCCATACGATCGTTTTACGAACAGTTTAAGAAATTTTGAACGCTTTCAGCGAGCAAAAACCTTAAATTATACAAGATTTTGGATAAATTAACCTTTCAACTGGGTTCGGTGCGTTTGGGTCAGGCTGCGCTGAAACAGTGCAGTCTGTGTCATCACAGCCTGAAAATGACCAGTCTGTGACGTCACTGACGGGCAAACACGGCTGTGATGACATGGCCTAGGCAATGACGCCACTGCCTGAGTGACGCGTTTGCCTGTAACATATATACCCGAAGGCAAACACCTGTAATCTCGTGCTGTCCCTGCCAACTGTGCATTTGAATTTTACCAAATTCAAAGAGCACATGGAATTTGGCATAATGAATTGTAATGGGCTTGGCTTTGCATAATAACTTTTGTCATTCCATGTGGTAGTGGAGGCGTGGTAGTGGTGGTGGGGATAGGGGGCGTGGTGGTGATGGTAAAGTGGTGGTGCCGGTATATGCCTGCCGCAGTAAACTGGCACTGCGGTGAAGCTGTTTGTAGCTTCTGCAGTCCCCAATGTCCATTGTTCAATAATTGGTGGACACTAATCCAGTACAGGGGCACTGACTGGGTCCCCCTAAACCGGTGTTGGATGGGTCCACGGAAAAAGTGAAAGAGTGAATAAGTGTGGAGCATGCAGCAGGGGAAATAGGTTCCTATTCGTTTCGTCACGAATCTGAACGTCACATATGTTTTCGTCACAGTCAAACCTTCACCCATCAAATCGCCAAATGCACTTGGTCACACACTATTCGTCCCAGGTGCACCTCGCCACACGTCAGTTCGTCACAGCGCATCTTGTCGCGATCAATACGTCACACTCTCTCCGACACAGCACTGCTCGTCACACATTATTCGTCACACGCTTCTCGTCATACACTAATCGTCACACGCTACTCGTCAAACAATATTTGCCACACACTACTCATGGAAATTTCCAAAATTGTACTGGATTGGGGAAGACTGCAGCTAAAAGTTATTGAGCTACCCCAATGAAACTTTAACAGAGTGTTCCTACGAAAGGTTAGGAAAAAATCAGGAAACATAATTTAATATCTAAAATAAAATAAAAAATGAAAAATGTTTATGCCAGTGACACAAAATAATGAATTCGAAGCCAACATATCTCACCAAAAAAATACATCTTTGAACGCTCTGCTATAAAGTTTTATTGGGGTAGCTCAATAACTTTTAGCTGCAGTCTTCCCCAATACAGTAAAATTTTGGAAATTTCCATAAATTTTGAAATTTTTTAAACTACTACGAGTAGTGTGTGGCAATTAGTGTGTGACGAGTAGTGTGTGACGAGTAGTGTGTGACGATTAGTATGTGACGAATAATGTGTGACGAGGAGCGCTGTGTCGAAGAGAGTGTGACATATTGATAGTGACGAGGTGCACTGTGTCAAAGACATTGTGATGAACTGATGTGTGGCGAGGCGCACCTGGGAAGAATAGGGTGTGACCAAGTGCATTTGGCGATTTTATGGGTGGCGGTTTGACTGTGATGAAAGCATATGTGACGTTCAGATTCGTGACGAAATGATTTGCTACCGGGGAGGTCACTGTCTTTATTGCAGCAAAAAGTTAACAATTATTTAATATGGAAAATCGACTATTTTGAATTAAACATTTGGCATCTACGTTCAATTTTAATAAAGTTATAAGTGAGTTTGTTAGTGGAGTCGACTGTATATTTAAAGATTTAGTATATATTTTTAGCAAAATTGTCGGCAAATGTCGGTTGCAGTTTCTGTATTTATTTACATTGGTGATGCAGTCGGAGAGTTTGGTAACTTACTAGAAAGTCTGTAAAGTGGCGAGTGAAGTCGCCATTCTGGAAAATCACTTGAAATTCGACAGAATGGCGACTTCAACACATTTACTATAACATATGCACTTTCGTTAAGCCACATGCGTGTGCATTGGGCCTTGTGTTATTCATACCAATTCATACCTACGAGTATTAGTGTTGTTTTAATGGACATTATAGTGACTTACTTTAGAGTTTTTGGATTCCTGTTAATATTATACTTAAATTAAGGAATTACACGTTCTTTTAATCAACATTTTTATATCCAATAAATACTGTCGGTGACACTGTAATTAGGGACTTTATACTGACTAAGCTGTAAATTGCATTACATACCTACTTTGTAACTATGCATTAATGTATAGCTATGTAATATAGTAGAGTAAGTATTTGTGAAAACCAGAAACCTCAATTTGCGCATCAATTAATAATTTTAAGCACCATAAATTTGTATGCCAAAACTTTAAAGGAAAAATTTCCAGTTTTCACAACTACTTACTCAGTAGTATGTAGAAGTAAAGTTT
>JAVBJR010000681.1:0-5720 GCA_031546965.1 Dysgonomonas sp. | reverse complement strand
GGGTTGGTAAAATGGTGACCACCAAGACTAAATAGGTTTTGCCTCAGGGAAAAGTGTGGGGTGTATAGTCACAGCACAATGCCATCATGGACTTGACCCCCTGGACAGGATAAGAAAGGGACCTAGCTGTTGTCAAGAATCAGGATGAATTTATTGCAAGTACTTTTGTATTTTTATTTTTTGCAAACAAATATGATTTGAACCTGTAATCTAATGTGAGAGGAGCATAGACAAGTTCAAACAGGACTCATTTTGCCTTAATTTTTTTTTTGGCATATGAATCCCACTTTTAAATTAATAGTGGAATGAGCCTATAGGTAAGTTCAGACAAGAATTATTATGCCTTTATTTATTTTTTTGTCATAAATCACTTCCAGTGTATAATTAAAACAGACATGCCCACCTACTTCCGGGCGATCAGTAGGGGGTGGGAGGTCAATAACAGATTATTTTGATTCAGTATGTTCATTAGATGGGATAATTAGGTGTGTTAATTAGGTATGTTATTTAGGCATATTAATTAGGTGTGCAAACTAGACGTGTTAATTATTTGCTAATTAGGTATGTTAATTAGACATGTTAATTAGGTATGTTAACTATGCCACGCCCACATACATCACGTTTAATATGTTAATTAGGCCACGCCCACTTCCAGGCGCTATATTCCCACCAATCAGGGCAGGACACGCCCACATGAACCGATTATGTTAATTAGGCCACCCCCACTTCCGGGAGGTGGAAATCAGGGGGTGGGTGGAATAGGGGGAATATGCAAATGAACCGGAAACGGATATGACGTCACTTCCGGTTATGACGTCACTTCCGGCGCCCATGAGCCCTGCTATACTACTTGCTGCGAATGGTGCAGGGTAGGGTACTTGGTCTTGGATGTCTTCCTTTGCGTAGCTGGTTCCTGAGAACGCTGTCTTCGTACCCGTTCCCCCTCCTGGAGAGCAGCCTCGGCATCTAAGATCTGCATCTGCACTGTACGAAGGTTGTACGTGCGGGGTAACGGGGCCACGCGATCCGCCAAAGCAGGACGTAATCCCCGACGGAGAGCATTCACCAGCGCATCATTGTCATAAGTTGATCTGGTAGACAGTTGAAGGAAGTGGCCAATATACTGGTTGGCATTCATCTCCCCTTGCTTGAGATTGTCAATCTGAATATTCGCTTGATGGGCTGGTTGGAAACCACCGTACTATTCTTCCAATGCCGTCCAGAACGTCTCTAAGGTGCTAGTAACCGCCGGGTGTTCTAGCTTTACTAAGGCAGTGAACCAGGTCAAGACTCCTTCCACCAAATGCATAGAAATGTAGTCGACACAGTCAGCATCAGAATTAAATAGCACTTCCTGATGGCGGATCATCAGTCTCATTTGTGAGATAAACTCCTGTAGGTTGTTAGCACCTGCATACCTGGCAGTAGGATGCAACCTCCAGCGAAAGCTGGAGGTTGGCCGCAGTGCTGCCAACTCTGCTTGGGCTGCTTGAAGCTGGGCTCGCAGTTGCTTTTCCATTTTCTGGCAAGGGTTGTGCTGATTTTTTGGACAGTTAGCTTTCTGTCAGGGCTGGCGCTGGCTGGCGTCAACCTGTCCCAGTGGCTTACTGGGAGCACAACGTCTTCGGAAGAATGACCAGTCCTTCTTACATATGGCAGCGCCTTCTTGGAGCTGCAACAGGAACGTAAATGGGGGAGTGTCCTTTGGACATCACAGCAGCGACTGGAGAAAGAGCAGCGCCCTCTGGAGACCACGGCAGCGAAGGGAGGGCAGCGTCCTCTGGAGACCAAGACAGCAACTGGAAGAAGGGCAGCGCCCTCTGAAGACCAAGGCAGCAACTGGAGGAAGGGCAGCGCCCTCTGGAGACCAAGGCAGCAAATGGTGGAAGGGCAGCGCCCTCTGGAGACGGCAGCAGCTGGAGGAAGGGCAGCACCCTCTGGAAACAGAAGCAGAAACTGGTAAGGGCAGCGCCCCCTGGAGTTCCAGGTTGGCAGGCGACTGGGAGAGAACTTACATGTAGACTCCCAAGAAGCTAACTGTGCCCAGGAAGGGATCTCAGTGGTTTATATACTCTGAGACTGGTCCTGGAACTAGTTCTGGGCAGCGCTTCTTGCAACAGATGTGAGGCAAGATCAACAATTGACCTTGGACCCCACTGGTACTAGGCTTGATAGGATCGAAGGTTGAGATCCTGACAGCAGATGACCTACTGTTGTTGAATCTAAAAGATATGAAAGGGGACTCATCATATAATATTGCAATTTACATTAATACTATTCAAATAATGCAATCAATAATCAAAATATGTAAAAACGCAAACAATGCAACCAATGCAAACAATGCAACCCTGTCACAATGTCTGTTGCCAAATCTGCAATATCACTGCCCTGCATCAACCTGTCAATGGCATCATTAAATGTGTCTCGCAACACTCCTAAAGCTATAGTTGCCATTCCAGGTTCACTTGTGTACAATAGTGGTAATAAGCGATTCTGAAAACAGATAATATATACACATACCAAGGTATATGCATTCTCTAACGGCCTAATGATAAACTGAATTACAACAATCTTTCAGCACACACACTGTACACAGATTTACATTGACTGTACCTTTGGTGCATAAAATGTTAATTAATAATTAATGTAAAAAAATTCAGGAAAATGTGTGGGTGATACAAATTAATGTCATCATTAATTTTTGTTGAATTCCTGGAGCCTGTCAATTGCATGACTAATTATTGCGAATTCCCATAATTGCAAGGTCAGTTTTCCCATTGTTAGAACAATTTGAAATTTGGGATAAAAATTAATTTAACCATTTGAAATCCCTTTGAAGTCAATTTAATTGTTTCTTGCATGATTAAACATTGTAAAAACTATTTCAGTATACAGAACCATTGAAAAAATGTCATGTTAACTCAGTTTAATTTAATTCAGTGAAATAACAAATGTTATTTTGTCAAAAATTGTTCGGATTTGAGATATACCTATTTACATTATCTGCATAATTTCTACGAAAACTACATAATTGTAATGTGTGCTTTATTTGCATAAAACCTTGTTCATAATTTGTATACATTATCTGCATTAAAGTGCACAATTTTTACATTATATCTGCATAAAACTTCATAATTCTTGCATTAAACTGCATAAAACTACGTAATTGTATTTAACTGCGTAATTCGTATCCTTGATGCTATCAAGGTACTGAACATGTGACGTCATCGGCTTCTTTAGTCATCGCAGCGCCATCTGTCGTAGATTTTTGGTACTCAATCTTTGAAACCGCTGCTCGGAATGCACATGTTCCAATTTGAATATTGTAGATCATTTTTAAATCAGTAAGAACATATGATTTTGTTGGAAAAAATAGAATTAGGTATTGATGCAATTATTTTAAAACGTTTATTAGACTTCTTTCCTAAAAGATATGGAATGTGAATGAATTGGTGAATTTGTGAATGGATTGTAAATTCTTGGTGTTCTGGAATGTGAAAGAATTGTAGTTGCTTTGTATTCTAGAATGTCTTGCAGCTGTGGAAATAATCATTTTAATGTAATGTTTTACAACAATTACATCAATACCTACTCATATTTCACACATACAAACATGTTTTCTCACTGATTTGGACATGATCTACAATATTCAAATCGGAACATGTGCATTCCGAGCAGCGGTTTCAAAGATTGAACCGATGACCTTCAAGACGCTGTTCAAGGTCATTCAAAATGCCATTTTCGGATTCCTCACATGTGAATTCTGGATCAAAGTGGCATTCTTTTTGCTATACTCACAATGGTTAGCAAACTAAACGCTTGGCAATCCTTAGTTGACCCACCCTGTATAGACACATCAACAACTGGGAATTTCTTCATGCACCCATCCATTGTTTCCGTTGCGGACAATAAAACTCTACGTACGTATTATCACATATGATTACACACTCTTTTATAACACTGTGGCAGGGCTTGTAGCATGAGCCAAGAAAAATATAGATTAAATTATAGGTTTTCAAATTCTAATAAAAGGTTTTTATAGTTTTTTTTTTTGTCAAAATATAGAGCAAAATAAAAGTTTCTTTATATGCTATAACATGACCTAGCTTATAGGGAATTATTACAATTATATATTTAAAAAGTACCCAAACTCAGTAGTTTTAATGCAATTGTATACAGGGTGGATAAAAAGTCTATCTTTCATTAATAGCTATTTACGCATGACATGTAATAATAAGTAATAATGCGGACAAATATGATGTCATATGTGCCCTTTCAAATGGTGTTACAATTAACAAACCGTAACCTTTGGATTAAGGTCATCCATGTTCCATCTTTTCAACAATGCAAAATAGAGCACAATTTCGAATTAGCCGCTTGAAGAGCGCAACCGATTTAGTTAATACAAATTAGTTTTGGAAAGATTGATGCATTCATAAACCGCAGGGGAGTTTTTGAAATATGGGGCTCTAAGATGAATACTGTGCTCTGCAGTGAAATGACATCATATTTAATGAGGGTTGGCACATAGGGCAGGTTTATTTTCATACAGACCAAGCAGTACACTTCATATAACCCTTAGTAAACGAGGAGTCACTTCACTGTAGCGCACAGCGTTTATCAGTTCAAAAAATTCTCAACGGTTTATAAATGCACTGAACTCCCTAAAATTATTTTTTATCAAATAAATCGGATGCGCTCTTCAAGCGCCTAATTCGAAATTGTGCCCTATCTCGCACGTTTGAAAACTTGGAACACGGATGACCTTGAAACAATGGTCAAGATTTGATAATTTTGGCACCATTTGAAAGGGCACATACAACTTCCTATTTGTCCGCATTATTACTTTTTTGATACATGTCATGAGTAAAAAGCTATTAAAGAAAGATACAGACTTTTTATCCACCCTGTATATATGTATACTCACCACATTCAGAAATATAAAACATGTAAAACAAAATGCAATGAAGTGGCAGAAGTTTCATAACACAATCTAACCTTGAAGCAAACTAAAAAGCAGCGCGGAAGAACAATGCTGGAAAAGTATGCAAATTCAAGGGGTCCTCTAACGTTTTTCAAAGGGTAGCCTCAGCAAATGCATATCTATAGATATGCTCTTCATATAGCAAACATTTTAAGTAGGTTTTAAAAATCATTAAATATAACATGATCGACAATATTACAAAAACGTAAAAGTTAAAATAAATGTTTTATGGGCTATTTCAAATATATTAAAGGTTTGCAATCCAGATATAGGTTTTTAAAGGTTTTATAGGTTTTATAGGTTCGCTACGAGCCCTGCTGTGGAAGTAGGCTCCTCCCACCAAGAATTGTAGGTACGCCATCCAGCGGTTTGATGTCAAACTAAATTCAAACATTGAGGCACATTTTGATCAATTTGGTTCTCCATACCTTAAAATTCTTGCCTTGTGAAACCAACGCATTGGCTATATTTGTAACGTGTTGACTTTCTAAGTAACGCGTTGACTTTTAAGTAACGCGCTCACTTTTTAAGTAACACGTTCACTTTTTAAGTAACAAATTTACTTTTTAAGTAACGCGTTGACTTTTTAAGTAACGCCAAGAGTATATGAAATTAGGTTAGAGTATGCCACTCCCCATAGACTCCAGCTTAACAACGTATACCTGCCTGTACTGCCATCTAGCGGCGTGTTGTGAAATAACAATCCTCAGTTTTCAAATAAATTCGTCTGTGCATG
>JAVBJR010000196.1:0-2780 GCA_031546965.1 Dysgonomonas sp. | reverse complement strand
TCCTGTCTGCCACTAGTAGTGCCTGACAACGTCCAGTCGACCGTATACGCGCCCGTCAGCACTGTGGTCTGACACTTTCAACAGGTTTCAACAATTTGTTACAGTTATCACTGGATGCACATCCTAATCGGAATAATTGTTATTTCACTTTACTATAATTTTGAAAAGGTTCTTCATAATTTAAGCCTAATGCTTGCAAGAAGCAATTTTACATTGTCCATGGAGATAGCTAATTGATGGTTTTTGTTTCATTAATTGGCAATATCTGATTAAATTATTCCATTTGTTAATGTATATAAAATCAAGTTCAGTATATAATGCAATTCTGTTAAAGACCATTTTCATGAAGAAACCATGATTTTTTTTAATTTTACTTTTTTTTTAAGTGGGGCTTATTCTAAAAAAAATAGTAATTTGGGGTAAAGCTGCATGATAGAGGAGCAGTTATGCAGCTATTTACATTAGCTAAAATTAAATGTTAATTCTTTAAGAGTATGGTATTAGAAATGTCATAATTTTCGCAAATTTATTTGCAGCATCATGGAAAGGTTCTATTTGCTGGTGGAATGGAAGGAAGAGGCCAAAAAGTACAGTGTTGTGGAAAACAACATGGTTGTGGATACAGAGAAGCAACTCTTAAAAAATGACTTAGTGGGACAAGTCATTGACATATTGTGGAAGGATGAAAGTGCCCCTGCATTAATTTTGCAAACAAGTTAGTATTTTAACATTTATGGATAAGGCTATTAAGATGATTCCTTATATTCCCTGGTTTTGTGTAGGTATATTCCCATCAATATATTTCTTTTGGTGCAATCTGAGCAATTCATAAAATAAGATGTCCCTCTTGGAAATAATCATACATTAGTATATGCTTTGAAACAAGTGGTCCATTAGGATCCATTTCTCCCCAATATTGTAGTTGAGCCACAACTTCTTTGAAACAGCTGCCTATGTAAGCCTCCTACAGCCATCGATATCAGGCTTAATGTACCTGTGTTTTAACTTATAATGTATTGTATTTTTCAAAGAAACTATAAAGGAACTCTTAAATAGTGTAGATGGGCCAGATTTTAATAGAATTGTAGTTCCAATTGGTTCAACATCTGCAAGAATTGCTATCCTAACAGAGCTGTGGCTCCATTATACCACTATCCCACTACAATATATTAGGGAAAACTTTTAATAGCAGACAGATGTTTGGATTTTGAGCTGTTAAAACTTCGTTGTTCTAATCTCAATGTACATATTTGCATGTTATCAAAGGTAAGAAAAAGAGCAAAATGGAGAAGGAATGCAGAATATTATCACAACAAGCTGCAGATGAATCAATGACAGAAGTGGATGAAAATCTTGGCAAAGGAAAGAGGAAGAAAGTCGCCAAAAATATGTCCTTCATTGAAGAGCTATCTGCAACTGCAGATAGCTTCTAAACATGTGTTATTTCAAAGACTGTTTATGCAAACAGAAAATACAATCTAAAGCACCACTGCATATGGAAAATATCAAGTGCCGCATATTGCAGTCTGTGGAAAATAGGTCTCCAAGTACACAGTGCCAAGAATGCTGCAGTTTAAAGGAAACATTTGCTGACCTGGAAAAAACAAAGGAAGCTGCTGAACGACTTAGGGATAAATATCAAAGTAAGTTTTTTAAAGTCTCTTACATTATGCTAAATACGGTTAAAATGTAGTATTATGTATTTTTTTTCAACTAAACAATATGTTCACATAATTGTATCTCCTTGGAAAATACTGAATAAATAATATTTGTTTATCAGGGAAATATTACAAATTGAAGACACAGTATGACGAGATAAAATTGAAGGAAGACAAACAAGATGTGAGAATCTGACACTTTTAATTACAACTTTTCCATATTTTAATGATTAAAACATTTGTATTTTCACGCAGGATGACACCATTGACATTGGTAATGGTGTGCATCTGAACAAGCAGTTGTTGGAACATTATCAATCCTTTAACAATGCTCCGACAATTTTCTCACGCAAGTTGATGAAAGTGGTTTTCACTGAGATGGAATAAAATCACTTTCACTTACTGGAAAGCAAGCAAATGCCAACAAAGGAAAACCAACTTTGCCAATATTAGATCCTGTTAAAGTGGCAGCAATTGTTGGTATGACTCTTACGATATCAAAAATTAAAAATTTACCTCCAATGAAGGTTTGAATAATTTTTCCCATTTCAGACTACACATTGAAACAATTCCCAACGCAACATGCAGGAGAGACAAAGAATTCAGTAGTTTGATATCTTTATTGAGGGAAATCCGTAATGGCAAGAGATGTGCGCAGAGTGGCAGTTGTTGAATTACAATAGCTTAATTGTCAATTAACGTAAACTGCTGCATTAATTTCCCAGGGAAATGTTCAAGGTTTTAAATTTAGTTTCACTTAAAGCTTTTAATATAAAAGATAAACAAAAAATATAGAAAAAAAAGCTTACAAAAATTTCTCCATCCATTTTAATAATTTAAATTTTAACCCTTATCATTCCCTTATACAATTAGAAAAAAAATGATACAGTAAAACCTGTCTAAAGTGATATAGCTAGGACCAATATAGGATGTCACATTAGACAGGTAATTGATGGCAAAAACGCGAGTAGCTGGAGCGCCTTTACTTTTGTTGCATCGGGATCACTGAGCTGTCAGCAGAGCACCCAGAATCCCTGCTTGGTGACAACATGGCTGAGAGAGTTGCCACATGTTTCGTTTCTCAATCTGTTTGAATCCAAAGAAGATCCTGGCCATCCAAGC
>JAVBJR010001229.1:0-11446 GCA_031546965.1 Dysgonomonas sp. | reverse complement strand
CAAGCGATGCATCTTGTCAAGTCTGGCTAAAGTGTATGATCCTCTGGAGTGGCTTTCACCAGTTACCATCAATGCAAACATTATGTTCCAAGAGATCTGGAAAACTAATGTTGACTGGGATGAGCCGTTGCCGTTGACAGTCTGTAACACCTGGCAGAAGTATACACAAGAGCTATGCTTCTTTGAAGATGTATCCATCCAACGATGTTTGGTGTTTCCAGGAAGCTGTGTTTACCGTTTAGGAGGATTTTGTGATGCATCTGAAAAAGCGTATGCAGCTGCAGTGTATTTAGTGTGCAAAGCAGATGGAAAGGTGCAGAGTCAACTGGTGGCTGCGAAGACTAAGGTATCACCAGTAAAGAATATGTCTCTACCAAGATTGGAATTGTGTGCGGCAGTATTATTAGTGAAGCTGGTGTCCTGCGTTGAAAGAATACTTGGTTTAAAGTTGGATCCAACATATTGCTGGAGCGATTCCACAATTGTTCTGGCTTGGTTATCTGCACCCTCATATCGCTGGAAGACGTTCGTCGCTAATCGAGTGTCGCTGATTCAAGAATGTAACTATGTGTGGCAGCACGTACCAAGTGGGGAAAATCCTGCAGATTGTGCCTCTCATGGGATAAGTGCTGTTGAGTTGAAGAAACATCCCTTGTGGTGGACTGGTCCCAGTTGGCTGTCACAAAATGGAGTTGCTAGTACAGTGGTGGATGATGACAGTTCCAGTGCAGCATTAGAGGAAGAAAGAACAACACCTATTAATAACTTTTTGGCGATTCAATCCACGTGGTTGGAGAAGTTCTCGTCCCTGACTACCCTCCAACGAGTGACTTCTTACATCTTGCGCTTCAGTCACAATGCTGGTCTTGTTCCAGATCTTAGTCAAAAAGGTTTCTTGACTGTTCAAGAATTGGAAGCAGCTCTTCTGAAGTTAATTGAACTTGTTCAAGCACAGTACTTCAGTCAAGAAATTCAGTGCTTAAAGATCAATCGTCCGTTGCCATCAAGGTGTCGCTTGCTCTGTTTAAATCCATTTTGTGATGAGGCAGGATTTCTTCGTGTTGGAGGTCGCCTGGGACGGTCAAAACTACCATATGATGCCAAATTCCCACTGGTACTACCCCAAGACTCCGTGCTTACTAGACTGATTGTCATTAGAGAGCATCAACGCCAACTTCATGCAGGTCCTCAGCTGTTATTATCAGTATTACGACAGAAGTACTGGATATTATGTGGACGTGATGTGGTGAGACGTGTGGTGTCCAGGTGTGTAATCTGCCATAAACAGCGGGCATCATCTGCTTCACAGCACATAGCACAGTTACCTGCAGCTCGAGTATCACCTTGCCTGGGAGCCTTTGTTTCTACCGGGGTGGATTTCGCTGGCCCGATTATCTTGCGCGTGTTGAAAGGTCGGGGTCAGAAGACATACAAGGGATACATCGCTATCTTTGTTTGCTTTGTGACACGGGCAGTGCATCTGGAACTTGTGAGTGATCTTTCTTCTGAGGCATTCCTTGCGGCTTTAAGAAGATTTGTGTCAAGGCGTGGAAAACCAAACCATATCTACAGCGACTGCGGAACTAATTTCCCTGGTGCGAGCAAGAGGTTGGATGAGCTGACTAAGTTAACCAGACAGATATGTCAAGGAGAGGAAGTACATCGCTATATGACAACCGAGGGAATAGACTGGCACTTCAATCCACCAGGAGCTCCTCACTTTGGGGGACTGTGGGAAGCTGGAGTGAAGTCGATGAAGTACCATTTACGGCGAGTTGTTGGGAATGTCGTCTTGAATTTTGAGGAGATGACAACCATGCTAAGTCAAATCAAGGAATACTAAGGGTGGGGTTATGGAATGGAGACTCGCTAGCTGAACGTCGTGCCTAGGTCTGGGGACATGCATTTTAGCTAAACTTGCGTGAAGGTAAACTCATCAACACATTGCCTTTTTAAAACCAAAACAAGGTCAGTTTCTTGTATGGGTTATATATGATGTTCTCTGGTCAAAAAATATGACATGCACAGGTGGTTAAACAGGTTTTTTGAGTCTTGGAAATCGCGATTTTGAGGAATTTCGAAAATTGACGATTTTATCATTCACTTGCAACATTAAAGTATGAACTAATAAATAGATAAACTTCCTTACTGAATGTTATTGCAGCATTTTCACAACGAAATACAGTTTTAGTAATTAGAAAACGACAGAAAACGATCGTTATTTGTAGAATTCTAGCAGTGTCTTATGCGGAAAAAGTGTACCCAGACCTAGGCACGACGTTCGGCTAGCGAGTCTCCATTCCATAACCCCATGCACCCTTAGTATTCCTTGCTTGCACAGTTAAAAAGTTGGTACACGGATGACCTTGAAACAAGGGTCAAGGTTTGGTAATATATACAGACTTTATCCACCCTGTATAATATTATTATGTAATTGATCTGCATGGGCCCTTGTCGTCGTATTTTAGATTTTCATCTAAAAATACGAGCATTTTTCAAAACAGTTTACAATTTTTTGTCACAGTTCGAGTGTCGAATTTAAGCGTTGTTAACCCTTCCAACCTGTTAAAGCGGACGTCTTTTGATTTTTTTGTATAGCTATACTTGCAACAATCGATTACCAGCCCATATAATTGTAAGAGGTGTATAAAAAATGCTCCTGTTCAAAAATCATCATTTTGAATACACACCACAGAAACTATTTGCACCGTGTTCTGCATGACAGGGCAAAACTATTCTGTGTAGACAATTGATTTTTGTCTCTGGACATGAAAATTTACGTTTATCCCCGGTTTTCTGCGTAAGTTAGCGATAAACGACATATAATGGCACAAAGCAAAACATGAGAGAGCTATGCGGGGTCTATATAATTTCTGAGATATTGGCATCATAAAAATCGAGCTGGAAAATATCGATTTGGATCGCCATTAATTGAGAGAAGGATAATGCAAAAAGAGAGAAACTACTACTGTATATCCTTATATACACGGCGTTTTGCAGGAAACCAAATCGCTTTATCTCGTACATGCACATACAAGCAGGGAATTCGCATGCATGTCAATACTGGAGTCGAGAAACGAGGCAAGCGCAAGCCCAAGCCCACAAAAACCCATTCTGGTAATCCGACACTTTTGAGTGATGAAGGTAGCGGCAATTTTCAGGGTGAGGTGCATGAGCCAGAGATGCCATCGATTTTGCAACAGACTTTGGCGTCTTCGGCAGATTATAGAGCGCTTTTTCCCTCACTAAAAGCCTTCAGCTTTCCCCAGAATGAATTCGCTTTTCAAATTTTCCTCACTCTTCGTGCAAACTTTCAATTGTAATCAGCTTTACACGTCGCACCAAGCTCACAATGAAAACATTTATACTCCTACCCATCGCTACAAATACTTTTTTACGTACTCTGAAATTCAAATCAATTGCTTTAACGCTATAGATGCAAGAAACCGATAAGAAACAAGTAAGGAGCTGGAGTAGCAAATCGGGATAATGAAATAGGATTCCCACGAGAATTAGCGATGCCTAAAAATCGCTTTCCCAAGTAAATACCTTAACTTCGTTACAAAATAGACAGGTTATCCTAGGCTTATAGTAGACCAGATGCCAGATCCCACATTTTGCATTTTCTCCGCATGTCTGTGCATGGCAAAATTCAATAATTCTATGCAAGCCAGGATATTGGCGTTTAAGATATTTGCTACATATATAGGGGAGACCGGGGATGAATGAACCACTTTTTGCGTCACAATTTATTTTAGAAAATCTAAAGCGTTTGAAGAAAATTGCGCATAGGGCCATTATCTGCTATACATCGTAGTATGTTTGTATATTTTTCGTATTTGCTTGCGATCATTATTATGCCCAGGAAAAATTATTGAAAACGAAATGAAAAATGGTCCAAAACGCCCCTATCTATATGTGTAACGGACCATTCTAAAATTCTAGCTAAAATTAATAAATACGTCATAAACAAATCGCAAATTTGGTGCGTATCAATAGATAATCATATGGCAAACCCTCGTACATAAAAATTAAACCCTTAAATATGTTACAAATGTAAAATTACGATAGTCGAAACTGACCACCCAAAAACTTCAACTTGGCCAAGTCGATGTCATGATTGAATCTATCAAAATTTTCCGTAAAACAACAAAAATCGACCAGAAATAGCTACAACTGAACATATATTCCACTCACCAGATGCTAGGATGCAGTTATTTTTACCCGATCGCCGGTGTAACGGCTGAAAAACGCCGTTTTCTAGCCGTTTTTTAGTTACGACAAAGTAGTTATTCGAGCGGAGCAGTTGCGGTTCCGCGCGCGGATACGTTGCGAACGGGATTGCGCTCGGTAGCGGTCCATAATGCCCTTCGTTGTCATTTTTCGCGTCGAAGCCGATAACTCCCGTTTCAGGAAGGGTAGAAATGCGTACTACGGCTTAATTTACAACCCACAGGTCAGTCTTTAATATGTACGTAATGAATTATTTTAGCTATTAAGTTTTTCCGAAAATATTAGGCGCAAAATGAAGATTTTGGAATTAACTTTTGCATACCAAAAACGTATTTTCATTCATAACTCAGAAAGTATTCAAGCGATCGTAATTTAACTTAAACGCGACTTTAGACATGTCAAATACTTGCCACCATCGCAAATTCAAGATTTTTAGAATAGTGGTTTTAACGCTAGATCGACTGGTGCATAATGCCCTTTGGTCCATTCATCCCCGGTCTCCCCTACAATTTATTTTCATACAAATTGAAATGTAAACTTTTTAATCACTTCATAGCCACAGTTTACATATTCCAGGATTTGAAACATACCACAATATATGCAGCCACTCAATGTGGCTTCCAAGTATTCATTATTGTAATAAAACTGTGCATTTGCATGTATCACATGACCAATAATACCGTTTGCTTTCAATACAAGCATTGGAAACCAAAATACAAATCTTGGTACTGTATTACATATAAGCAATATGCTTTTTCGCATTTCAGAATGGCAGAATGGAATGTAGTATTACTAAGTCAGTACCCCATTCAGTAAGATCTCAGCAAAAGCCCCAGTGACAGAACAATGGTTATGGCATCATAGCATCCTGTCAAGTGTTACTGTTGACCGCACGCCCTTTGCAGCCATTGGCTCAAAGGTGCTAAAGTGTGCACAGCAACGGTGTTGGGTATAATGTGATTGGCAGCACAAACCTTAAAACCAGAAGGGGATGGAAATTTTCTCTCATTTGTTGCTGCTACAGGAGAAGGAAAAATACTAGAAGGGAGTGTCATTTATACAGACACACTACGTAGATAGCAAAAGAGGTTGAGATTACCCAGTTATTAGGTGAAGTCGGAAGACAAGCAGAATTGCAAGTAAGCACTTCCTATACGTAGGAATGTTACATAGCAAATTAAACTAACTTACTTAAGGTTAGCCCCGAGTAGCTTTTCAACATGCTTTATATTTTTGGAAGATACATATGCCACATTTATTTTCAGAACAGGAGTTCGGTTTCGAATAGTAAATACCGAAACCCTCTAATCCAATCAATAAATTTTTAATTTAATTTATGACCCACAAATAATAAATTATTATTTCAAATTGAGCATTGCGTCTCAGGTTTCATGCATGCATCAAAATGCTGAAAATAATTTGTATAGAAAAATATTGATTATATATATATATATAGTAGGTACTATAATCACACAGATTGAATTGCTTGTCATTTGTTCCAGAAAATAAGAAATCGAGGTAAATGTAATATGTATTATGGTAATGATAAATTAGCTTTCAAATTGTAATTGTTTATGTGTAATGCATGGCCAGCACAAACAATTAGTGTTTGTTAAGACCGCTTTATAATCTACTAAAATAGGGACACTAATTTAGAAGCAAATAACAATCCGGCTTATGATTAACTCAATTTTTGGGCACTATAAATAGGCAAAAATGACTATAATGCAACAAGTTTGGCAAGGTCCCAAATGTGCAATGCACATGCAATCTAATATCCAAGTATAGCAAAACGTTCACAAATGGAAAATTGCATGGTCCAATTCAGCAGAAGAACATTCCTTTCTACACAAAAAGTGAGTTTTTCAATTGAGATTTTTGAAATGAATATCAAATTATTAATCTTTCGTAACAAAATGTTAGCGGAACAATTCCTGTCCAAATCCACAATTATTTTTCAATCGATTTCATGGGATTTAGCCTACCAAGACCAAGTATATCAATGATGAACATCATGGTCATTGCTACTTAACATTTCGTATGGACAGAAGTGTATATGTACTGATATTGCATCTAACATACTGCACATTTTTATTACATGAAAGCATATTCAACGTTTTTGAAAATTGTTTTCACATGGTTATCATGTTATCAATAATGACAAAAGGCGTAAACACAAACTACACCAAATATTGTATACGTAGTAGCTAGTGCATTGATGGAAAGCAAACGTGACGCAGTATATAGCAGGTAGGATACTGAAATAAATACATTGGCTAATTAGCAAACATGTCAAGATTTACACATTTCTTATTTGGCAATTTGTGAAGGACAATGAACCTACGGATGTTCAATATGAAAACATCCCTGGGTTCAATGTTCTAGCCAATAGTGAGAATTAATTGGCTAAAAGAGAGGGGAGAAATACGTTATTTATGCAATTCAAATATCGGCACGAATTAATGTTACGCTGTTCGGGAAAGAAAATATTTACGTTATCCGTATAAAAATAAAACGAACAATTCTCGGTCGCATGCTTGTACAATCTTTTTTACGCTAAAACAATACCTTCTGTCAAATATTTTCGTTCCAACATTATTTACTATGATAGGAAAAACACGTCAGTTAGCAAAAGTGTTTGGCTAGATCAGCAGTTACGACAAAATAATAAACAAAAATGTTCTCAAGTATATTATTCACGCAGAAGATATGAAGCAATGTATGCTTTTACATAAACTATGAAATATAGTGCAGGCAAGGTGAAATACAGGGGGAGCTTTTTGGCTTTTCGGGCTTATCGATTTTCTTTGCAGAGTAGCAAACAGTATTTGCAGGCGGCAGTAGTAGTTAAAAATGGTAATCATTAATTACAAAAAACCGCAATTGTGCTGTTGGCCAATATAACAACCGTATGTTGCCTCCCTCCCCCAATTTCATCAACTCGTATTCGACTACATGGGTGAAAATTGAGGACATTTAATGAAATGTAACAATATACAGCACCAAGCTCCAATTTCGGACGCAGTCATTCACACTCACGTATTGTCTGTTGAATTTTTAGCTCTTTTTAATTGGACATTAAAGCGATGGTTGGTCATCCAGAGAACAAGCAATCAATGGACAACATAATGCCTGGTCCTCTCAGATTTTAGAACTCAAATAACACACCACGCTCTGCAACGCTCTATTTTCATGTAGCCCACCCACCAGTCATGAATATCAGCATGAAAGGGACTGTTTTGATGGTTGCCACTGTAAGCAAGTCAATCATTTGTATGTAGGCCCAGTCATTGATTTATGGCCAGATTTGCACAATTGATCAACATATTGTAAGGCGAATATATGGACATTTACTATAACGAATTAATCTAGCTCATTTGAAATGTTTAAGGGGCACTTTTTACAGACAACTTGTTATTGTATTTTCCTTTAAGCTCGGTTATTATTATTATAGTTTCTCAGAAACAATATACATTTTACTGTCAATTTAATTACGCTACGCAATAATTAACAGTTGATCATTATATAGGACGTATACATACATAAATAAGATTCAGCTTGTGATTTTGCATACGAGAATGGAATTTGTCGACCAAGTTGGAATTAACGAATGTCAAAGGTCCTCAAAGGTTGTGTGTAAAAATGAACCTTGTTCAATAATTGATACGATGTCAGGCATGGTTATGATGGAGTACTTTTTGATATATCTGCTCTTGTAAATCACAGAGCACATACTAAGCATATCACTTCATTTTTCCGCACGAATTGTTCGAAGTGACGTATTAAAAAAGAGTAGTCTTGGGGTTTATTCTGGTTGCTATTCCTAGAAAAAACAGGCTTCTTCTACAGCGCTATTTCAGCAACAGGTTTTTCAAATCTGAATTTCCAATCCACCTGCTCAAGCTAGTTTAGATTATGTTAGGTCTCAATTTGTAATCTAGTGCATGTAATAACCAGCGTTAAAAATATACAAAGTATTACATTTCCGTTATAACGGACAGAGAAAGTATAGATATGAATGAACTCATCTTGTTATTTGAAATAGCATTTAATAATTTTGTGGGGAAATGTTACATTCTATGCAATGTATATAATCTAGCATTTAGGACAAATCTGCATCAATTTCACAAAAAATGCTACTAAATGATAAATTATCTGATATTAAATAAGGATAAATGATTTCGGTACAAATAATTCTACACGAAATTATGCAACACTCCGTGCCAAACGTCACACGGCCAAGAATCGACTGGGACTCCTTCCATTTTGTACTTTAACACATTCAATTGCACCAGAAATAGGCGTAGGGAAATAAATATAGTTTATTTCCTTGTGTCAAAAATAGGAAAAGTTAACGTGCAACTTGGTGTGTACGACGCTGCACTTTTACGTGCAATCAATAGGGGATAAGTAATATTTTACCTTACGGAAAAGCTCTTTAACGCTCTGACCCGGATCGACTTGGAGATGTCGAAGCCAGAGGTTGTCTTAGGGGCCTACCGCCACACTTCATAAAATTTGATGGATGAAATCATTCATAAGGGAGTGGTAACTTGCAGCAAATGTTAAGGTGACATATGGTCTTCCTTGACATCACATCAGCCCGCATTTTCAGCAAGCGTACTGAGATTGGACAAAGTGCAATTTTCACGATAGCAGAAGTTTCTGACGTATTTCTTTAGAAAATCTCCCCTTTGTATTTGCGGAAGAAGTGACATTCTTTATACTATACGACAAGGGACAATTGCACGAAACTCTAAATCGCAGCAGTATTTTCTTTTTGGGATTGTGTACAAAGTGGGAATCCATAATAGCCTTTTGCATTCAATACGAACGGATCGAATATCTGAGATGCGAGCTTTAATCATAGTCGTTACATTTCAGAGAATAGTTGGGCCAAGATCCCGCTTGTTCTTATTCGACATATTGTATTGTATTAAAGTGTTTCTGAAGAACAATAATCATGTAACCATTCCTTGTATAAACCAACATTCACTAAAATGCTGGTTCCAGTGTACTTTTATTAAAGTTTTATTCTCAATAAAGGCAAGACAATAAACTTTGCGAAATATCCTGCGTGCCATCAAGTGCCTCCTTAACTAAAGTGCAAAATGTAAAACATGCAGGCGTTTCAGAAAGTACGGTTTTATTACCCAACTATTGGTATGTATAGGCCCATACATAATCTATGAGAGGTTTTCGAAGAATTTTCCTTCCACGTGTGGAAAAGATAAAATTCTCAATCATGCGTGAATTCAAATGCTTTGGCAAAGCAACTATGGCACTCATTAGAGAATTCCAGAAAATTAATTATTTTTGTTATATATTTCGTTAGCTACATGCATATATCATATCAAGTTGCCTTCTTATGGAGGCATCATTATACCAAGGAGTTGATTATACAGTACACATCCTGTCTGAATTCTATTTCGAGCAGAATTAAATTTGAACATAAATAGCATATAATGCCATGTATTAGACCAATTTCACGTTTCACTGCATGGAGTTTTAAACATACTGGAACTATATGAAATGCTCAATACTTATAGCATGCTAACCATGGCAATCGACTCGGGTATACTGCATGCACTCTTGCTATCGTCAAGTTTTAATTATTTTCTCTGACTTCGGATATAGGGGGGGGGGGGGGAGAAATGTAATACCCGGAAATTTCTACAGCCAACAAAACCCGAAATTAAAATGCCCGCTAAATGCCCAAAGTCCAGATTTCGTGAAAAATTAGCTGAGCAAAAATTACTAGTTTTTCAGTATTATAAATATCTATTGCAATCCCTGAATTTGATAATTTTGCTGTGATCCACATCTTTGTTAAAATTGAAAAAGTTTAGCTGATCTTTAATATCATGATGCAGATGACTTGCATTCTACCATTCGCTGTTGATGTGAATCCATACTAAACTCAAACATCTGAAAGTGAAACGTGTAAGGCAACTAAAACATTGCCTTCACTTTGAAAAAATTTGCCCTGTCTAAAATTCACCACATCTTAAAATGATATTGTAAGCTTAAGGCACTTTTGAGCATCTGATTTAGGTCAACTCAAAATAAGATGGGCATCGTAAGATATAGTACGATATTTTACGTTGACCAACTGAAAATAATGTGGTTAAATTGTTGTATGTAGACAATTAATATGCAAATCATAATTTGATTCCTTCATTTACAATCACTGATGTACAATAAGCTAAATGGTGAAATGTTTTTACTTTATTCATCAGCCCATTGACTGGGCTGGAGCGCTTGCCTCCAGTAGTGGAGGTAGCGAGTTCAATTCCATAATAATCCTGAAATATTAACTCATTGGGGTTTAAAAGTTCATGACACCTGATGAGGCCATAAGGCCGAAACAAGCTTGTCGTGTCATTAGTTTTTCTTGTAATGGCCGATTCCACAATTAAGTGGCGAGATATTACAGTCAGGAATAACGAATTACAAGTTGAGATTCTAAATTGAGTAGTATTGAAACTTACCTTGTACACCCCCTCTCATTAGAACACTTGTTATATCATATGTTATATTTTGTAATAAACCCATAATTGCAGCAATAGTTAAAAGTTTTATCAATAAACTGTTTTAATTGTATTTAAGTTTTCCTAATTTAGCGGTTCCTCCTTATAATATTTTTATTTACAAAAATGAGTCAGTTTTATACTCGATTTTTGATGTCAAAATTGTTGTAAGGCATTGGACCTTTAACAGTATTTTCCAGATCCCTACTACGAATTTTTCATGAAACTCTGGTTTTCGTACAGCGAATTTTACATTATGGGAGGGTTCAATGTAGTATGGCAAGAGATAAGAGTATAGTTTGACGTCACATGTTAGGAATTGCATGTAGTAGCAATTTCCATCAATCTTGATTGTGGATATATATTTTTTGAAATTAAATATGATGAGATTGCATGCAGGACAACATGGAGTTCATATATGCAGCCATTTTGCAATAATGTTTTCTTATTTTTATCCTTTTGCAACCAAAACATTGTTGTTATATATAGCAAGAAACTAAACATTTTTGGCTTGTACTAGCCGAAGTATTTTGTTAGATTCTTGCCTTATTTACTTGGCTATTTTTCACTCGTTCAGGTATTGCTGTTTTTTGACCAGTGATTTATTAGCTCTCAACAGAATGCGAAATAAGATTTATGTTGCAACGTTGGTGGAAGTCCAACACCTTGGAAATATTTATGTC
>JAVBJR010001237.1:0-7110 GCA_031546965.1 Dysgonomonas sp. | reverse complement strand
CTAACCCATATGTACCAATAATAAACTTGTAATTCAATTTATCAATAGACTGCAAGATTAACTTGTGTTTGAAGAATGCCAAGTATTCCTTTATATAATATTAATGCCACAGATTTATTTACAGACTGCAGCATAACTTTTTCCAACTACACATTTGAAATTATTACAGCATTAAAGTATTTTTCTCAAATTAACCAATATTGAAATTTCAATTAAATTTAATTTAAGGAAACAGATTTCAAGATTAACTTCCCTTTGAAGAATGTCAACAATTTATTATTTCGATAGTGATGGACTTATTATGGCCATATGTTCACACCAATTGTTCAGACTGCTAATTAAATAATATCATTTAATATACATTTAACAACACAATGAAGTGATATTTTTATATAATTTAATTGTCTTTTCCATGTTAATTTAAGCGGCTTGGAAAATTCAAAAACGTCACTGTCAACCATTGCCAATTCTACCCACGAGTTCAGCACATACAAATAAGTACAATTCACACAAAATTAATGAAATACGAACGGTCTTTCTTGAGGAGAAGGACTACGACACGTAACCCTCAAGTTTCCACTGGATTCCATCGGCAAATTCACACTTTATGTCGCTTTATCTGCAAATAATTTTCAAATATTATCGACCCGAATTACATTATCTAATAAAGCGCGCAATCTTACGTACCAGTGTCATTACACAACGCGTAGAAACTTTTAGAAGAAGAGGAGTCTCAAAACTCGCAAACAAATCGCGAACAAACACCACATATGGGATCGGTTTCTTCGACGTTCCGAAAGATGGCGCTGGATATAATCTCAATTGCAAAGGCGCTTCACCTAAAAGTGTTCGTATTTGCGCGGGACGTTTGAATTAACTTCGCACAGTTTACAAAAGAAATTTCGATGTTAACAAGTTCTATAGACAAAATCAGTGTTTTCATTCTATTATTAAACAGATATACAGCTCATTTGTTACCCGTTTAACGAAAAGGACAACATATTGATTGCGGAAATCATATTTTAAAACTAATTTTCATATTTTAGTTCAACACTCCTTATCACGAAACCATGAGAAAAAGTTCTGCAGAAATTTGCAAGGCCTGCATTAATGTGCACAATTCAGTGTGCACAGAATATTCTGCATAAATATTTGTAATAGCAATATGCCTGCACTTTGATCCTGCCAAACAAATTGTGCATACATGTTTATGCACAAAAAGGGACCAATTTGCTGCAGAGTTGTGCACAATTCTGCAAAACCATTTTCTCATGGGTGCAATTAGTATACAAACAGTACATACAATATCAGAAAGTTCTTTAAAATATAGCTTTGTTTCTTGGTTGTTTATAGTGTATGACAGTTGAAGTGGGTACGTACAAGATCGATCAATGTTGAACAGTACTAATCTCTGCTAAAATCAAAGGGATTAATTAATGCAATCGTTGCACCCTTGCAACTTAGTTGTGAAGAATGCATTGTGCTAATTTTACTAGCAAAGTAATCCCCCGGAAGATCTTCTATCCTTTTTGAGCATGTATAAATTATATGCAACGATTACTATTGAATGGTTAAATCACCATGCAGTAAGTAGGTATATAAGTTGCAGGACCTGAGGAAGTGTTATTATTGCGAATATATATTGCCATCACAACATTAGCAGTTCATAACAGCCTGCTGTTCATACCGTAAGTCTACAATTTACTATTTTGCTTCAGTTTAATTGGCTATACAATTGTACAGGCTACTTTCGCTTATTTGCAAAATGGTGTTCATTGGAGTCATTATTATTTTGACGATGAATATGAAGTTACATGGCATCCAGTTAACTCATAGCTCTGTATCACCTTGGTTATATGTTAAATTCCAACTAAATTAGTGATTTGACTTGCATAATACGAAATAAATGTGCACTACAACTACCAAATTGGGACCAAAATATGCTAAATACAACGGTTTACATGATACATTGCAAACCACATTGAAGATGATGTCCAAGGTCACGTGCAATATGTGCTTTCCAGATTTCCTGCATATAACTTCAATTCGTATTCATTGACAAAACATTAACTGCTACTCGCACTTTTTTTTAGCAAATATTTAAGAAAAACCTGTATTTTATAATCAGATTTGACTTTAATATTTTTAGATAGGTATACGTAGGTATTCACTTGCAAGAGCCTCTTTCCCAGAAGACAACAAGCATTTGCTACCATACAGTTTGCAATTCAGGTAATTATAAGCTAGCACTACCTCTTTTAGCTGTTATTCAGCAACCTGGGATTTAAAATCCTAGCAGACGTTTGAAATTTCTATACTTAATTACTATACTAAAACCGTGTTCAAAGTTGCTCTTTTATGAGATTGGCCTTCCCCTGTTCACCACCTGATATTCACGAGTCCTTTAACCAATCACTGAGAATTTATAATGCGTTTGGGAGTGGTTAACAATGCCCAAAGATTCCTCATTGGTTAATGACTCTTAAATTCTCATCTTCCTCCTTGTACCAATTATCCTATAGTGCAACTTTGAACGCGGTTTTAGTATAAGTCCAACTTGCTCCAGACAATTTGTAATTCAATTCCTTAATCCACAATCAACAGCTTCGGATTAAAGTGGACAATGACATATGTAATTCTAATCAATTCCAATGATTAACAGATTTCCAAAATGGCCGCCTGGTTATGTCTGGGATTGATGACACTGCTCATCAACTGCTGCTCATTCGTCACAGCACAAATGTCAAAAGCAGAATGCAAGACCACAGTTAACGACTACAATCCCAAGTTTCACATAAAACTACCCAACATACCCACTGCTCTAAATTTCCAAACACTTTACACCAATAATTCTTTGGCGATCATTTACGAAAGTGGTGTCCCAGACAAGCCATACACCTACCTCAAAACAACCAACTTCAACGATTACATCAACTTCACGAGCGCCATTACGCTTCCAGCATACACCCAAGTGCTATTCGTCATTAACGACGATGACAACACCGCGAATTTCACTAACAACACCGGTGCACTGATTGCAGGTTATCAGGTGCAATCCAATAATATGCAAAACTTGGTATATTCGAGCAACTGGAGAACCTCGTGGAACTTCAAATGCAGGAATACCAATTGTTTCAACATAACCCTCAACAATGCCGTTTCCATCAACTGGAACGAAGACCTGGGACAGTGGTTAGGACAAGATACAAGCTCTAGACTGCACTTGTCAAGAAATCTCCAGAACTGGACATATTTCCAAGCTAGAATTTCTTCCACTTACAACGAAATCGAAGAAGAATTCTTTCCAATTTCTCCAGTTGAAAATACAAATGTCAGTAAATGGGTATTGCTCATTTCTTCTCGTCCTGGATATCAAAATTATAGACCAGGGTATTACGTGTTGAATAGTAGTCCAACTGGGTTTGTCAAAGAATACAGTTCAGCATATGCATTAGATTATTGCCAGGATTCGAGGTACTTTTCAATCGCACACGATGGAAATGCAGTGAAAGGGCAGAAAATTCTGGTTGGAAGCATTTCCATTAGAAACTTTCTAACTCCAACCTCAGTACCAATCGATTGGAGCGATATTTTCCTAACTCCTAGAAGAATTAGCTTGAGGAAGTTACCAGACAGATACTACATTACTCAAACACCATTCGGTGATTTCAGCTCAAGAGTTACGGGTTCCCACAATTACAAAAACCTGGAAATCACTCCCGATTGTAACCATTTAGCATGTTTTAGAACACTGTCTTATAGAATAGAAGCGGAGATTAGGTTGAATACAGCAACTCGAGTTGGGTTCATTGTTAGAAAAAGTTCTTCGCAGGGAACTGAAATCGGTTATGATAATAGTAGGGGTTATTTTGTGGATAGACGAAATTCAGGATTTCCTGTTGGTGCAAACTTGGATCAGATCGGTAATTATGCCGGTCTGTATACTTCAAACTACAGAGTCAGTGATGGTATTGTTAACTTTGTAGTTCTTGTTGATGTGTCTGTCATTGAAGTGTTTTGCGAAGATGGAATAGTTGTGTTCTCATTTCTTGTTTTCTCAAATCCAGATAGTAATGCCATCGAATTGTTTGCTATTGGGGGCAATGCCAATGCAAGAAAACTTGATCTTCATGTGTTTGATGGATGAGTACCTATATCTATACCTGTTGAGTAGAAACTAAGCAAGTGCTCTAAGGATTGTATTCTGCAATAAGAACTCTGTACTCTGATGTTTGAGCATGTTCTTCAAAACATTTGAATAAAAAGTTGTAGAAATAGCTCCACTTCAGTCCATACAGTTTGTTGCTATTAGGAATAACTTCAGGCCAGAGTTCCCACCCATTTGATTCATCTCATTTGGTGAATATGTACTCCACATTTCGTGAGCCATGGAGCTTATGCTCAAATTATTCAACAGGTTTAATGTGTCGCATAGACTTTCAATTTTATGTGTAATTCTTGTTATAATAAATATTACAAATGTCTGTATATGTATATGTTACATGTGATTTTAAATAAACAATTTCACGAATAAAAGTTACTGGATTAGAAGAGCAATATTACAAAAAAAATATGCATTCAAAGCTACATAACATTCGGAGTAGGTTTTACAATAATTGAAACCTGACTTGTTGCCAATTAAAGGTGAACTGACAGGGTTTTGTAACACCCCATGATATTCGGACAGTAGAAAGAATTCTTAAAATTATAACTACGAGTTCATTTCTTTTCTTTTTTAAAAATATATTAAAAATGTTTTAACAGATTGAAGTTAGTGTGTTTTTGGGCCTGTGCAGAGAGGCTAGAAGGGGAAAAATTATAGTATGGAGAGTTTGTTCCAGCATATGAAGTGGGGGAGCCACCTGTATATAGCCAAATATATAGGCATTCAGCATGTTTTGGTGCAAGTGGCACGCCATACGCACTGTCCCGGATGTAAATTTTGACGTGTGAGGACTTTTGAGGACCTATTTTAGGGTAATTAAATTTGCGAATTTTTATTTAAAAAAAACGAATCGTTGGAAAAAAATAGAAAAAAATTGGACATATGCAAATACATTGTTCATGTGCGGGAAATTATTCAGAGAAATCGGTTGCAAGAAATTTTCCCTGTCAGTTCACCAAATTTAAGAGCAGAGGAACTTTCATGAAGTACCCTCCTCCACCACCTCGCTTGGCAAACCATTCCAATCATCAATCACTCTGAAAGTGTTGCCACATCAAAATTCCACCAGGAAATGTTCCATAAGACCATATGGCTTTCTTTGCATATATACATATTATGTATACGAAGTTGCCGAGTAAACGCATACCTTGCAACAATAAGATCAATTACGACGTACTACAACCAACTTAATGACTGCATTGTTATAAAGTTAATCCATCAAAGGTTACGTATTTATAAGATCCTCTGCATTCACGGCCATTACCAATCGCGTTGTCATTATCTAACTGCTGCTGCTGCTACTCCGAACAAAGCTTCAAACAGAACAGTAAGTAAATTTTGAACTATAAGTTAGTTTATTTTAAATATACTATAACCATGTATCATATATGTAGCATATGATCATACCACAGTAAAGCTTATTCACATTTTCATAGAGTAATTATATGATATTTGGAAAAATTTAAACTCAATTTGACGGCGATGATATCATTATGAAATTTATATACTAAAACAAATCACAAGTTTAAAAACAAGTTGTGCAACGTGTACATATTTAATGCTGCATTTTTATATCTCGGAAAACTGTAGGTTTGATAGGAGTAATACAGGGTGCGGCAAAAGTCTGGTCTTTCTTTAAATAGTAGCTTTAAAATGGTAAATGATAACTTTGTACAGTTTTCGCTATTGAAGAGGAAGTTATATAGGGGGAATACGAAAATCATATCGCACGTGACCTATGACGTCACCTTCAAGGTCATCCGTGTTCTAACTTTTCAACCGTTTAAGATGGGACACAATTTCGAATTAGGCACTTGAATAGCACATCCGATTTAGTTAATAAAAATTAATTTCAGAAAGTTTCGTGCATTCGTAAACCGTTGATAAATTTTTGAAATGATGTATGATTTGCACTGCAGTGAAGCGATACCTTGTTTACTATTAAAAAGGGTTGTAAGAAGTGGACAGTTTGGCTTGTATGAAAATGAACCAGAAAAATGTAGCAGCAACCTGTCCTTGGGGTCAACCCTTAGTAAACGAGGCGTTACTTCACTGCAGTGCACAGCATCCATCTTGGAGCGCCGCATTTAAAAAAATCTGTACGGTTTATAAATGCACCAAACTTTCTGAAATTAATTTTTATTAACTATATCGGATGTGCTCTTCAATCGCCTAATTCGAAATTGTGCCCCATCTTCAACGGTTGAAAAGTTAAAACATGGATGACCTTGAAGATGACATCATAGGTCACGTGCGATACGGTTTCCGTATTCCCCCATATGACTTCCTATTCAATAGCGAATTCTGTACAAAGCTATCATTTACCATTTTAAAGATATTTAAAGAAAGACCAGACTTTTGCCACACCCTGCATAATACACTGGAATTTTTTAAATCTATTCCTATATTGTGAAATTAATTTTAAAAATTCAAAAGTTATTATTCAGCATTAAAAGGTAGTTGCGCTTTACAAGAGTAATCTTACACTTAATTTCATCGCAATTCATCAATAATACATGAACAAGATTAATGTGTATTAAATAGATAATGTTGGCTCAAATTTCAGGTTTGCCACAACAATGGTTGTCTGGATAGTTTTGGGATTGGCAATGATCAATTCATTGTCATCACAAGTGGCAACAACAAATCCTCGGACAGAATGCAAATCACTCGTTACAGATTTCAATCCCAATTTCCACACTAAAATACCAGCCAACACGTTCCCAGCTTTAAATATTCAAGCACTTTACGTGGGAAATTTTCTCCACGTCATTTACGAAAATGGCTTGCTGGAAAATCCATATACACACTTGGCAACATCCAACTTCCACGATTTCGTCAATATCACAACTGATGTTTTGCTTCCACCAAACTCCAAGCTGCTATTCGTCATTTATGACAATGACAACTCTGCAAATTTCACAAATTTCACCACCAACAACAAC
>JAVBJR010000423.1:0-2706 GCA_031546965.1 Dysgonomonas sp. | reverse complement strand
TTGGAAAATTATGGTGACTACACTGTAACATTAAGTGGTAATGTACATGTTTGAAACAACCGGGACATATTTTTCCGTTCATTAGTTTTTGATTTGTGGTCAATCGGCCCTTACTTTTGAAATGAGCCTCGTAGTTTTGATGTGCTACCAACAGGTCCACAGATAGAGCATTGGGACTATAATTCTTTAGCAATTGAATACCTGTAATTATTTCATGCTTTATAAGTTTGTGGTATTTTTATAAAATTCTGCAAAAGGGCCAAAGGACATGTGCTCCCGTGCAATTGATTAATTCAAAATCGGAAAGTTACACGCTTGCAGAAATTGCACAGAAACAGGATCCCTGATGGCTATAAGCGTGGGGAAATTCCAATTCGGTCTCAAATTTAATGACGACTAAAGCGATGTTGACGAGTTAACAGGGGACGGCTTAATCACAGTTTCTTAACAGTCTATGGAGATTGGATGGGACTATGAAGTTTGGACGAAGCGGAGAGACGCCTTTAATATCCAGATGTCGAATTATCTCACTTCAGTTCGACTGTAATTTCAAATATTTCAGTAAGATTCATAAATGAACCAAACTTTCTGCAAATAACCTTAATTCAGTTAATTCGAAATTGTGCCCTATCTTGAATTGTTTAAAAGTTGAAACACGGATGACACTGAAACAAAAGTCAAGTTTAGAAAATTTTGGCACCATTGGAAATGGCAAATATGTGACAGCAGTGTCACTTTTTTGTATAGATATCATGCGTAAACGGCTATTAACGAAAGTTATAACCCCGTGTTAACTCAATATTCTGGTGCTAACTATTATTATAATGGTGAGGATTTCGTCTAGATGAGTGAATGCCTTAAAGGAGAACAGACAGGGCGGGAAAAGTGGACTATGACCAACCCTGCCATTGGGTAAATTTGGACTACCCGCCAATTAGTCTGTCCATTATTGGCCAGAACGGGTTCTCGAGGCCGTTTTAGGCACTGACCGTAGTCCACTTTTCCCGCCCTGTCAGTTCTCCTTTAAATCTGCTCAATATCCATTTGCGGTGGAAAATGCGCTGTGCAATTCCAAGATACTTAGAACTATGTTATGTAGATCTCCGCCTATCACCACACTCTCATTGACTACACAATTTCAAATCCCCACAGATAATCACATTTTTTACTTTCTGGATCGCCCACATACATTATTTAATGTACATATGTGGGCGATCCAGAAAGTATTTACAGTTTATTATTTTAAAATACAACTCTCTCTGTTCTTATGTTAAATGTTATATGTTACCGACCATGTGAAAAGCAGACAAGGATTCAATATACTGTACTGTAAACAGTACATTGCGGGATTGTGATAGTTTACTGTAGTAGCCACTAGAGTCCGGCCAGGGGTCACGGTTTTAATAGGGAAGGACATGGGTTAGGGTCATTTTCTTCTTGGCCAGAGGGGTGTAAGTGTGAGGGAGCGGTGGCATGCACCTGTAACTGAGTCCTCCCAGAGCCTAACACCCCTTTGGCCAAGGAGAAAATGACCCTAACCCATGTCCTTCCCTATTAAAATCGTGACCCCTGGCCGGACTCTAGTGGCTACTACAGTACACGCTTGGGCATTTCATCTCGCTATGGTGATGGAGCAATTATGAGTGAATTCCATGCAGAAATGACAAATAAATTCTTTAACTTATAGAAATGATGTGTTCTTTAATATCACTGCATCACTTCGTTACATGCTACTTCCCCACAAATAGTTGGACGCGTTCAATTCAACACGTTCATTTCGTCACACTGTTCCTGTCGCAGTATTTCTGCCATGCTCATTTCATCACAATACATTTGCCACACAGTACGTCCGTCACAGTATTTCGGTCACGTTCATACAGAATTCAATTATGCTTACAGAAAAAATGAAGATGTTACCGGGAAAAGCATTCAAATGCGTTACAGTTAGTAGTGTTTCAAAATGAATGTGACGAAGATATTGTGGAATGCTCAGAGCTCAGTATGACAAGATAAATGTTTTTGTAGTGCTGTGGCAAATGTTTTGTAACCACAATAGGGTGACAAATTCAGCATAATGCATTGAACATGAAGAAAACATTGAGACAGATATAGTTTGCCAAAGTGAATGCGGCGAATACCATTTGACGAAACGAGTTGTGACCCTCAAGAAAATCTAGGATATAAAAAAAATGTTATTTAAATATGTTAGTCATTAATATTACAGGGTACAATTGTTTACCATATCTAAACAAAAACAACAAGTTGATTGCATTTGTTTCGTGACAGATGATCACGCATATAATGATCAAACTCGCGGCTTGGCAACAAAGTAAAAACATTAATTTTCCCTCAAATTTCCATATGCATGACAATGTCTTTTCTTACCATGAAAAAGATGCCATTATGTAGATTACATGCTACAATTTCCACAGGGGAATCTCAATTTAAAATGATATCACGGATTTATAGCCGCACACACAAAAAAATACACAATAGTGACTCCACTTAATGCAATAATTTCCCAGCATTATTGCATCCCAAAAAAGGTGTTGATTTACAATCTTCCATTTTTTGCTTCATTCAGAAAAGGAACAATCATAACAACATGAAATGTGTTCCCGAGAAACCACGGATTCCGATTCGCAGCGAAAAAGTTAATATTTTTCGCCCCCAGATGGAGCTAAAATCAATGCTGTGATTGGATAT
>JAVBJR010000784.1:0-2957 GCA_031546965.1 Dysgonomonas sp. | reverse complement strand
TTAATAAATGTGTTCCATTTAATAAATGTGTTCCTTTTTGAAATTCCGTTTACATTTGCAATCCCCCAATTCACTTTCTGTCAGTGTTTTGGTCATGCAAGTTAATTGGCTAAGGTGCAAAGGTCCTTGGTATTATTTCTGTCCTAGCCTCAGAACACCAGCTGTTTTATAGCCTCTCATTACAAGGTGTCAATGCTTAATTGGCCACATTCACATATTTTAAATCAGGGGGCGCATGAATCATGCGCTTCAGTAACGACCTGAGCATGTTGTGAAGGGTAAATGGGGTGATGCATACTCTCCCCTATTATCCACTCTTGGTAATACCTATCTATACTGTAGCCTGTCAGAAGAGGAATCCAGGTTTAAATGGAAATTTTGAAATTTTCTGTCACTTAGAGGCCGTTTACATAATAATTTAGAACCCCTGTCTATTGAGGAACATGTGAGATTTGGACGGGAAGCGGAATTAACTCCTCTTCGTAAATGAGATTTGGTTGTAATAAATAAGCCACTTCAAAATGAAATGTCTGGAAATACGTATTTTAAATTGTAAAATTTATCAATAAATGTACACTTATCGAAATAAGCACTTATTGGATATATATTTTTTAAGTAATTTTTAGACTCAAATGGAGAAAATAAGGTCCATATTTGTTACGCAAAGTAAATTGTTGCCAGATATCCAAACATGCTTTTTTGAAAGTATTACATGTGTAAAGTATGGATACAATTTGTGAATTGAAGATATCAAAGTTTGTTTAGGTAGTCTGAAGTAATGTGGCGTGTAACATGAGACAGGTTATTAAAAAAATGGGTAACGCGTTCAACAACTTTCCAATTGACCAATTTCAGTATCGCTTAGTCAAAGTTTCATGTAAGTTTTATGTTTTCTGCAGAAATTATGTACATTGTGCACCTACATGTTAATAAAGCAAACTGCACCCAATTAATTTTGCCTCATTGTTATCAACCAATGCAGATTAAATTGTGTTCGATAATGTTGCAAGTGCCGCTATTGTGCCGCTATTCACTGGCGGCATATTCTTTCAAAAATTAGAATTAATTCCTAGAATGTCTAAAAATTTACGAAACCTGGTACTTATGCTAATTATTACATTGTGCACTTCAACTTTGTAAATTGCAGTAGTGTAAAAATACGAGCAATTTCAAAGATAGATAAGATATTCATTCAATGACGTTGAAGAACTTCCTCAAGATCAGCAAAACTTGTGTTAGCGGATTCTTCAAGTGATCTATTTACACATTAAAAACAAATTTTTTATCCAAGCCTGCCTGCAATTGGCACTGCACTGCGCACCCCCGTCCTTTCCAGTTGCCTCGCCTAATTAGGGGGAGGTTAGGAAGATTGGAGTGCCTTCTTCGGTGTAAAGAACTGTACCTGCTTATACATATTTCACAATTCAATTGCAATTTTTTATGACATTAAGCACCGATCACAAATAAAGCAAAAATTAAACTTATATATTATATTTTGGCGACCCCTGAACCTAGTTTGAATGGTTGAGTGAACCTGAACTGTGCACTGGTTTGGTAACCCTTGAACCTGGTTAATTCTGGGAAGAGTTTAACTTGTTCCTTTGTTTATGATACAGTAAGTGTTGAGTAATCTAATTGGGCTGCATAATTAACTAAGGGGAGTGGTTAAAAGAGTATAAAAGGGAGTAGAGACTGGGGTTTGGGACCAGTCGCATGTAGGGAGCAGTCAGTCACCATACCAGTGGCCATTAGGCCAGTCATCACTACACCAGTCCGGGCGGCTGGTGGCGCAGTGGTTAGAGCACTCGCCTTGTACCTCTGTGGTCCCAGGTTCGATCCTGGGTCTAGCTTGTGAAAAGGGGTTTTTCTAGTTATCCTGCCAGTCTGCGATGGGTTTTCTCCGGGTTCTCCCATCCTCTAATTAACTAGAATACCTTCATAGGGATTCGCTGTGGGCCCTCAAAATTGTGCATTAAAAATGCTTGCGTGCATCCCATATGGTTCTACGGACTACGGGTTAGAATGCTTCGGTTCTTGCAAAGTTAATGAATAGGATAGGAGGGGCCCCCGGGTTAACACACTGCTTGTGTATACGGCCCGTTAGCATAAGGATTTTCACTACATCAGTCTACTTCAGCACCATGGGCAAGTGAGTGTACATCAGAAGCTCTCATCATTTACTGTGGATGGTATATTTCTACAAGTTTAGTGATCTGAGGGATCGCTCACCCCATATTAAAGGATACCCCCATACCTATTTCCTGGAAGTCTACTTCAACTGGATGTGCACCAAATTCCCTTCCTGTCTTCCTGAACCACTATTGGATGAGAGATATAAGAACGTGGATGACCACTGTGACTCCCAAGAACCAAGTAACATCTGGATGTGCTAAGAGACTGGATGGTGGTGAGAAAGAACATTTCGGGCAGTGTTTCATGACTGGTGAAATATTAGTGACTGTTGTTTCCCTAAAGATTATTTACCTTTGTTATATTAAGCTTGTTGACTGTTGTAAATTAGCTGGTTTATTAAAGAAGGTTTGGGATTTTAGGCTCATTATTTACAGACCACCACAATATACAAACCAAGTCATTTCTTAATTTCCTATATTAATTGTATTTTCAAAATTCCAGTATATTTCCAGAATTTTAAAGGATATTTATAGCTTTTTTTCAGGACACAAAATATATATAAACTGAAAGATAGTTACATAACGAACCACGTTAGTCCCTTAAAAACTGACGAAGTGGAATGAACCATAGAATTTGATAAGTCTCATGCTAAATTGGTATTTTGTTCCAAGCAAATTAAAAAAGAAACACGGAAATCAATAATAAAAATTTTGTAAAGCGTCAAAAATGATACATTTTCCAGGATTAAAACAAATTCTAGTATATTTCCAGGATTTATTGGATTTCCAGTAGTAGACACCTTGATTTAGTATAACCATGTTAGG
>JAVBJR010001091.1:0-4581 GCA_031546965.1 Dysgonomonas sp. | reverse complement strand
CCTAGTCCGGATTTACACCTTAATGTGGGCGGAGCTACAAGTCTCTTTCGTGCGCCCCACAGTAGTCACATGTAACAGTGGTATTTTTCCAAATTTATTCCATGTCCAAAATTTATTCGTATCCAAATTTGTTCCATTTCCAAATTTCATTTCTAAATGCGTTCCATTTCCAAATTCCATTTCTAAATGCGTTCCATTTCCAAATTCCATTTCCAAATGCGTTCCATTTCCAAATTCCATTTCTAAATGCTTTCCATTTCCAAATGCGTTCATTTCCAAATTTTTTATATTTCCAAATGCGTTCCATTTCCAAATTCTATTTCCAAATGTTTTCCATTTCTAAATTCCACTTCTAAATGCGTTCCATTTCCGAAAGCATTCCATTTCCAAATGCGTTCCATTTCCAAATTCCATTTCTAAACTCCATCCATCTGCAACTGTGGAGTGCAATCTGACGTTTTGATTGGTTGCACTATTTGTATCATTGCGCCCGTGCATTTCGTGCACGAAAACACGGCCACGTTGGTGATAGTGTATTCTCGTACGTATTTCTTTCGAAAAAAAATCGAAGTTTCACATTTCGTCGTTGTCGATCTAATCCAGAAACAAACGGGAAAATATCGGGTACTGTGTTCCTTACTTTGTATAAATAATAGTAAATTAACTTAACGCTTCTGTCATTCTATTCTGTGGTTTGCTGAGCAACGAACTATTTCTTCCGCGCAGTAAGCAAACAGTCCTGACCAATCAAAACGTCGGATTGCACTCCACAGCTGCAGGTGGATGGAGTTTAAATGCGTTTCATTTCCAAATTCCATTTCTAAATGCGTTCCATTTAATAAATGTGTTCCATTTCCAAATGTGTTCCATGTAATAAATGTGTTCCATGTAATAAATGTGTTCCATTTAATAAATGTGTTGCATTTGTAAATGTGTTCATTTAATAAATGTGTTCCATTTCTAAATGTGTTCCATTTAATAAATGTGTTCCTTTTCTAAATGTGTTCCATTTCTAAATGCGTTCCATTTCCGAAAGCATTCCATTTCCAAATGCATTCCATTTCCAAATGAGTTCCATGTGATAAATGTGTTCCTTTTCTAAATGTGTTCCATTTAATAAATGTGTTCCAATTAATAAATGTGTTCCATTTAATAAATGTGTTCCATTAATAAATGTGTTCCATTTCTAAATGAGTTCCATTTCTAAATGTGTTCCATTTAATAAATGTTTTCCATTTCGAAATTCTGTTTCCAATTGCAATCCCCCAATTCACTTTCTGTCAGTGTTTTGGTCATGCAAGTTAATTGGCTGGTGCAAAGGTCCTTGGTATTATTTTTGTCCTAGCCTCGTATCATAGCCTCTCATTACCAGGTGTCAATGCTTAATTGGCCACATTCACATATTTTAAACCAGGGGGCGCATGAATCATGCGCTTCAGTAACGACCTGAGCATGTTGTGAAGGGTAAATGGGGTGATGCATACTCTCCCCTATTATTAACTCTTGGTACTATGTATTTGACCATTTCGGTTGTTCAAGGAAAATCAGTTTACTCGCAAAATACAGTAATTGTATACTGTATTAAGTTAATGGCATTAAAAGTTTGTTAGACAGAAGGTAAAGTGTGTTCAATATATAGAAACAAAATAAAAACTAAAATGTTCAATCAAAATAAATTTTTCATTTAAAAGCTAATACGAGGCTCATTTCAAAATAAGGGCCGATAGGTATAAATCAAAAACCAATTGAGTTAAAAATATGTATCAGTTGTTTCAAACATATATTATCGCTTTATTTTACAATGTAGTCACCATAATTTTCCAAGCCCCTTGGGCGCAATAAAAAATGTTTTTAAAGCTCCCCGCATAAAATTCCACCGTCTCGGAATTAAAAATCCCAAATGTAGTGACCTAAATTGGCTCGTTACCATAAACGAATAGTGCATACACAGTAATATCTACTGACCACCTAGCGATCAAGATTTCAACCTGCTGTATGACCTTGAGTGATAATTGATGTGAAAATCATCGAACCTCTCAAGTTGTGAATATCCGTCAATGAAGTGTTGAAAACGGCAGTGATGGACTGGTTGAACTCACAGGCGGCGGAATGTTATTCAGCGGGCTTAAAAAACATTTTTTACAGTGTCCAAGGGGCTTGAAAAATTATAATGACTACACTGTAAAATAGAGTGGTGATGTACATGTTTGAAACAACCGAGCACTGGGGCTGAGCCCTTTTTCCAGTTTGTTGGGGAGAGTAAGACAAGGGGACTCCATTTCAAATTACAGAAGCAGAGACCCCGACTATTGATGCGGCAACACTTCTTCTCTCACAGGGTTGTGGATGAGTGGAATGGGTTGCCAAGTGAGGTGGTGGAGACGAGTACCGTGGAAAGTTTTAAGACTAATTTAGACAATTTTTTCAATAGTATGGGGAGGGTATAGGTACTTGACAGGGGCAACCTAGTTGGGCCAAGAGCCTGTAGTTGCCTGACATATTGTATTGTATTGTATTGTATTGTATTGTATTGTATTGTATCTTTCCGTCAATTATTTTTTATTTCTACTCAATCGGCCCTTACTTTTGAAATGAGCCTCGTACTAACTGAAAATAAATGTATGTGTAATAAAAACCGTGATTTGTTCAGGTAATACGAACCAACTATTCCTGAATACTTTTTACATCAAAATAATTTGCCGATTTAAGTTGCAAAATCAGTGGATTACATAGAACACATCTCAGATGGGTGTTGAATATGCATAATCCTGCAATTTTCAGCTGTATATCATCACCAAAACAAATGTGTACATAGACTGCAGCGTCTTCTACTGGTCATTTAACTACATCTAAGAAATGCTGAAAATGGCTAGTAGGGGCCATCCTAATAGGCTGTTTCGGAACAATGGTGCCCTTACTGGCCATTTTCTGCATTTCTTAAATTAGTTAAATGACCAGTAGAAGACGCTGCAATCTATGTGCACGAAGCCTTTTTGGAATATATGGCTTTTTCATTGACATGAGAACATAACAAATCACCATCTTACAGGAAAAATTGTATGCCCCTTACCTTGTACACAATCTCTCTATTGTCAGTTATTGCTTCCGAGATGCAAATTCTAAGCAGGACTTATAACATGGAAAGAAACTGCATGTTTGTAAATAGTTGCTCAGAGAACAAAGTAGTCTACAGGCATCTTGATAAACACTGACCGACCATATTCATCGCACACCACAATTATGACATGCAGCTTTTACGTACCTATTGCATGTAAGACAAGGAAATACTGTACAATGTTCAATGGAACTGATTAACCTTAAATGCAGTTAATCTTTAAATAATGCATAACTATTACATGTAAAATTATGCCTAGATTTTATTAAATTCTTTGAAAGCTTGTATGTATCATTTCAAGCACATTTTACTATCACAGTAACTCAATGAACAGAACATTCAAAATATTTATAATTAACATTTACTCTTCCACAATCTCTTCCGTGATATATTCCCCAATCTGCTTCTTGTGTGCTACGCGTAGCTCCGGGGCCCGCATGAATTTTGAAAGTGTTTCTCTGATTTTCCCTGTCAGCAATGCATGCTGATGTTTTGGAATTCCTTGAAGTGTGTGATCTGAAATTGTGTTTAATTGTTACCTACTTGTTTGAGCATAATATTAAATTATGTATTGTATGTTTTACCTATCACAGAATTCAATTTACTTAGATTTAGTGCAGGACGTACTTTGTGGTTATAATTTGCATTACACTGTTTGCCAGATAGGGAAGAGCTATCAATCAGCTCTTCATTGGAGAACACAGCCTTAGCTAAATGGCGTGAAAAAATCGTTGGAGAGTTCCGAAATGACTTTATGTACTCCAACTGAAGTTGTTGAACATGTACACCTGGACCGATTTCAATCGTCTGAAATAAAATTACGAATTTCACAAAACAAGGTTGTGGTGTTATACAATTCAGAGCTACCGTATCACTAGCTGAGTGGAGCTCAAGTTCTTCACACTTCTCCTTCCATTTCTTAGTGCGCTCTACATTGAAAGCATCAATGGATTATTTATCACCAAAGCACAGCAAATTACAGTGTCACCTACTTCTGCACTTGGATAATTTTTCCTTAAGTGCTGCATTTTTTGCTGTGACATCTTCTATTTCAGTGTCTCTTATTTGAATTATACTGTCTTTTCGGAGGCATTCGCTACATTTTCCTACATCATGTTTTGCAGTAATTGCTGCCAAAATGTTTGCATTCACATATACTTGTGATTTTGGGTATTTGGTTTTTGGCTGCAGAATAGTATGAAAGGAGATCACATTGGTACTTATATAAAGAGAGAATATGCCTATGAGCTTAACCGACTTGCTCTTCTGGTAGGTCTATAACTTTCTTCTTCTCTCTTTGCCCTCGTCCCATATCACCTCCTTTGTTCACAAGCGATTCATCAGCCGCCTTACGTGATAACGCAATGCAACGTTCATCCAATCGTCTCCTTTTCTCACCTCGTATAGCATAAATTAATGTGATTTGTTTACAGTATAGTGTAATGAAATGTCAAACTTAAATTAAT
>JAVBJR010000028.1:0-3761 GCA_031546965.1 Dysgonomonas sp. | reverse complement strand
TTGCGGGGTAAAACCGCCATTAAATACAGCAAGGCAGTCGTTGCGATTCACAACTCCAGACCTATATTATATATTGTTCTAAATACATTAAATAACTGTAGAAAAAATATTACGGGCAATTTATTCCCACTATTACCTGGCCAACGGACGGTTTTCCTCACCTCATGTTTCTAAATTATCAAATAACGCCAACTAGAAATCCATATAAAACTAACTAAATCGACTCCAAAATCCGAGTTGATTTAATGGCAAGTAGACAATGTTGTTATGAACTTACTTTGATCATGAATCGGCCATTAGAATTGGCTACAGGCTATAAATCCGCCTTGGATGCGGCGAAATCGTACGGAAAAACGAAGCTGACGCCGTACACGGTGCTCGATACGCGACATTCGATACGCGATACCGCACGATACTCGATACGCCGTACATGGTACGACGTACCGGTATTTTGACGCGTTCATGCCCCACTAGGACTTTGAACAAGCGGATTACGTTTACAAATCATCAACGAAACGCACAGCAACAAACTAGGGCACGTTTTTAAGGTTTGAAACCAGGCTACAACATACGCTAAGTATACTAATTTTTCGATGTTTATGAAAAACGCCGGAATTCGAAATATGCGGATGTAAAAGTTGATCTAGGTTCGCTGAAATCGTATTTTCCGAGTTATTTCAAAATCGGCTAATGCGAACGTCTTCAAACTTTGATAACATTTGCAGACACATGATGGGATAGCTTGACTGCAATTTCCCGATTTTTGAGTTGTGTTTGCGAACGCCACGCCTTTTGGCGGTTTTACCCCGTGTCGCATTTGGCCCCGGTCTCCCCTACTTTAAAATGCATGTTAAACATTTTCTTATGGAGTATTTGATATTACAACAGATTCGGGTTTTAAATTACAAAGTCACTAATACTTTCCGGACAGCCCACTCACATTCATCACAAGTGTTACCTTAATTATTACAATGACCTTGCTAATCATCATCTATATATATATTACTTCCCAACTTCTGCAGTCATTCAAATACCAGTTACCGGAATACAGCCAAATGTTACGGCGATCACAAACTGGCAGGAAATGTCCCTTTGGTACTCGCAGTCTTATTGCACAATTAATCTTTCCTTGTGAAAGGGCCCTCAGAAAATTTATGTCTGATCCATCATAGTTGTTTCGGGCGATATCTTCCCTGCTGACACCGGGCTGACACCGGGCCCAAAAGTCGCATTCCTTGAACTTCTTATGTACCCAGACTGTGTAATGGCTCTTGCACAACGTCTTGTGGTGTAGTGATACATTGTTTCAGGCATCTTGAAAAGCTTTGTAAGCTAAGTATTCCTTGTGGTTCTTTCTTCCAGCTTATATACAATTTTGCTGTTCACATTCCTATAGTAAATGATGTATTCTTCACATTGTGTCATACATATTTGGGGTTATCAAGCACGTGCAGATTAGTCTCCTTTAACATTTATAGCTATAACGATCATATGATGTTTTCATATGACTAGTTATGCAGATAATGAATGTCTAAAATATGGAAACGCCTGATGGTATTCACTCATGTGACTCCAGGTTGATAGCAGTTTATCTTAGGGTTAATGAAATATGTACGACCATGAACCAACATTCATCGAATAGCAGAAAGGGACTATTTTGAAATACACTGTGGTGATAATATCTCAGCTGTTTCTGAAATACCATTGTGGATAATTGTTGACTTACCAAGTTGCGTAAAAAGTTTTCTGCATTCACCGATTTGATAAACAATTCCTATAATTGAGAAGAGCGTTATAAATTTTGTAATTATTCATTTTAAGCAAGTTATTTAGTAGCACAAGGTATGGGGAAAATAAGTTACTTTCTGTTTCTGTTTGAAAGACATAGATAGCGATGTTTCAATATTTGAGAAATGTGATACGCTGATAACGTCTTAGATGTTCAAGTTCATTGTCAGAATGTTTTCTTTTCAAGATAGTGTAAGGTATCATGCGGTTATAGGTCATGCAAGTGTTACTGACCTAATAACAGGATGGTATTTTTATTGCAGCGTGTTTTCACACGTTTTCTTTGCAGTTGACTTTCATGAAGAGTGAAAATAATAAAGAGGTTATATGAACATTGCAATCTATGTATGAAATTGCACTAGATGAAGAAATGGGAGTTGCCGTGGAGTACCATGACTAATATATTATGTTTAAAGGAGAACTGACACGGAAATATTCGACCTCACCGATTTGGTCGATCGTTTTGCCAACTCGTCAGACGCGTATTCTGAAAAATCATTGCGATTTTCAGATTTGTTTACCGTACCATTCAATTGTTAAGACGACTAGAGTAAAGGTCCATTTCGGTCGTCAAGTCGCAATGTACGTCACAGATCGGAAACGCTGCAATTGGCAGAAATTCGAAAACGTTCGATTCTGATCGACGACGATCGGTCTCATTGGCTTGCACCATTTTGCCACAGGACATTATGACGCCAGCGCCGTGACATCGCACTTCTGTGACTCCATGGCGTCACATCTCTAACTACTTGTAAACTATTGTTTACTAATGTTTGCAAAACTATCGTTCCCGCCAATCGTTTTTTGGCCTAATTTCAATAAACTGGGAACTTTTCAGGGTATGTTCCAAAACCATGTCAGTTCTCCTTTAACAATAAAACTGGCAGGGTGTCATATGGGTATGTGTTCATATAGTGGCATAGCTGCTATTTACCTAATCTTCGTTTTTAACATTTCCTTTGAGTATTATGTGACCTACATACACACTCCGCTCAACATATGAAATAATGTGCTGAATAAATGTAATTTGTCTACTCTTATATTATTTTCAGCTGTAAATCTTGTAAAAATGTGCAATGCTTAGAAGTTTGATTAAGGCGACCCAGTCACAGAATCCTCTAAAACAGCAATTCCTGCCATGCTTATATTTTGTTACAAATATGCTATGTGTAAAGGAATACATTTTGGTATTCTAATCAAATGAATGTGAATTTTAATTTTGATGCTGGCTTATTTTCAAAATCGGTAGATCTGTTTTTAGCTGCACTGTTGTTGGGTAACATTCATATACACAGCCATCAACTAAAATCATGATCATAACGTTAATATAGTTCTCTCAACATGCACGTGCGAACAGACCAACCACAAATGATATGCATTTGTCGAATAAGCTCTATAAATTTTATTGCAATAAATATATTGTCTTATAATTGTCTTATAATTGTTGTACGCTTCGACCAATATATAAAGGGATATGTTTTTTGGTAATTCACATTCTTAATAAAGGTTCATTCCCATATGAAAATTTTTGATCAAAAGTGATCACAGATATTGGTGATCACTATTTGGAATTGATTTGGGGTGATCACCTGTGATCATCATAATCTTTATTAATCACTGTTGATCACCATAACACAGTAATAGCGAAAATAATGTTTGAAATTTAAAGAATTTTGTCATAAGTTATGCAAATGATGGGAAATGCCAGTTATTAGGCCTCTCAACCACACATGCATACACAAATAATTTGTGGTGCACCTTACTATAAAGTGTAAACATTTGCTTCCTGACTGCTAGTACTTGTATTAAAATTATGAGTAAGCCAGGTACATGTGTTAAGTATAATTTTGAGTAAAATTATTAATTATGCTATTGAGCATGCACGATTATGATTAATTAGATTGCATAGCTGACCATTTATGTAACAAAAACATATGCACTGAAAATAGTTTAATAGCACAAAGCAATTTCGA
>JAVBJR010000089.1:0-3903 GCA_031546965.1 Dysgonomonas sp. | reverse complement strand
TGTAAACATCGTTGGATCAAGGGACACTTTAAAAATGGCATGCTTTTGAGATTTTTCACATATTCCATAGCATATACTTCACTTATACTGTAATTTTTCTAAGTATTTATGAATAATTATTTACGACCATCAAAAAACTGTCTGGAATAATGGAAAACAGTTGCCGTTGTAATTCCGTATACCTTGAATTTTTTTTCAGAAGTATTGAGTTGTTATCAAATGGTTTTCTGGTAATTATCAAGCCTCTGTGGAGAAAGGGCCTGTGCATCACGTCCTTATTCCATAACATGTGTCACTTTTATATCATTATCTTGGAATTTCGGCTCCGCTACACATATTTAGCAGTGGATTGTGATTCACATCATTAATACACACAACTTTTCCCCCAGATGTTTTTTCTGAAAGGTTGTGTTCTGTTTTTAGCTTTTTTCTCAAAACTATATAAGAATACGGTATCAAGCCCTTTTTCGAGTCAGTGCTTCAATTATCCACCATTTTGAAAGTGTTGCCAGAATTCTGTTATTTAGTTTGAAAAATCTACTGCATCTAAAAGCGCCCTAACCTATTTCTCTTCCTAGTATAATTCCCAAATTCCGAAAATTTTGGGTAAGTGTGATGTCACAGATCTAGTCCTACCCCCTCCCTCCCTTGTCACACTTCGTCACACAAACGCGAACCCCCCCCTCCCCCTAAAAGCGTGATGTAATATATGGACGTTCCCTAAACTGGGCACTAGACACTACATGACTGGAAACATGTCTTATTTAATAATTAATCTTGAATTATTTTACAGGTGGTGTATACCGGAAGATTTTGTATGGAGACATGCATTCGAAAAGTGGTATGCTGAATGTTTGCTGATTAAAACAAATTCCCACCATAGATATGGGACTGTATGGACCTGTAAACACGTTCATCGGTACTGGGACAGTAGCAGCTGCATCGTACATAGAAATTTTTGACCACTATGTGATTCAAACCATGCAGAAAATACAGAGAAATTTGCAAACAAAAATGCGATTTTCAAAATGAGGATGCCAGTTGCAATAAACTTAGGTTTTAGGCGTCTTCAAACAAATCTAACATCACAGAAATGGAGTGATCAGCAAACTGACCACATTTTAACTACAATAAAAAATTACTAAGGGATATTAAAGATATTAATCGATGTGATAAATCCAACAAATGCGAAATAATTGTTTAACGCAATTATAAAATTCTGGGCTGAATGTCATTGACACAAACTACTGTCAATCGCTTGTAAACTCTATACCACAACGTATACAGCTGTAATTTAAGGCAAAACGGCTTTTAGCACAATATTAATGGCACTGGACGGATACTTATTTCCTTTAATTTTCCTGATCAGTTATTTATATCCACATGTGGTTTTGCGGATTAATTATTTTTGTACAATAGGCCATATCGGCGGCAAACTGCGCATGCGCGAAAGTAGCGGTCGAACGGGTGACGCGGTAGGCGGTCGGGAGCGGTTTCGTGTAGGATTCGGCTTGGGCGTTGCGACTCGATCGGTAAATCGGATTAAAATCGGGCCGGTTTTAGGGTTCGCAATTGTGCCAATTTTGCGACTAAAAGCTTTTCTGTAGTATTAATCACACTCGGTGTAAATATGGGTTAAATCCGTAGTGTATTTCTTTTGAAATCGTGAAAATTCGTAGCAAATCGTCTGCTGGACACGCGAATAATTCGTTGGAACGCACTGTATTCGCGAATTTTTTGTCTACAAGCAGACGATTTCGTATGCATTTTCACGATTTCAAAAGAAATACACTACGGATTTAACCCATATTTACACCGAGTGTGATTAATACTACAGAAAAGCTTTTAGTCGGAAAATTGACACAATTGCCAACCCTAAAACCCGATTTTAACCCGATTTACCGATCGAGTCGCGACGCCCAAGCCGAATCCTACACGAAACCGCTCCCGATCGACTACCGCACTGCCTGTTCGACTGCTACTTTCGCGCATGCGCAGTTTGCTGCCGATATGGCCTATTGGTACATCTGATCTGTTTAGAAATAATACACAATGTTCATTAAGAAGTGCAGTTTAACGGGCAATATTTGATATTGCTCTCAATAATCGTTTTCTACACGAAATAAAATGTTGAAACAATGATTTGGCATTGAGTGAAGCCTGACCGATTCTTTTTTGCCAGGGGTTGTAGGAGGCGAATACCAATGAGCCATCTGCAAGAGAGTTGTTTTCAGGCACAAGCGTTGCATTTTCAGGCACAATCGCCTAAAGGATAATAATACACACTCAGTGATTTTCCAAAAGTTTGCAACATGCAAGGCCATCAAGTACAAAACAATGGTGATAAGCTGAGTACCTGTGTAATTTGTACATAATGCACATTCAACATTGACATACGTAACACTGAAATATGCACAACACATATTGTTGTACTGTGCGACGCATATTTATAATGCATACCATCAGCGCTGAACAGCAGAAGAGACCATGGCCAATGGCATCATGAGGAGGCGTAATGTGCAGGGCTGAGGAGATAAGCTGCAACCGTCATATTGTGGAAAAATATGCGGTCAGATTTTGGTAACAGTTGAATTCCGATGTTGCATTCACCAGTGAGGGTCTGAGATCTTGCTTTGTATGCTGTACCCAGGCTTACATTGTTTAGTCCTACTTCTAAATATTTATGAAAATGTGATGTATAAGACCAAGGACTCAATATGCTGAACAGGACTATGCACTGTGTGCAACCATGCTCATTACTAGTTTTGGACACCAGGTGGTGAACTATTTTCCCTAGCCTCGCAAACGCAGCACCTGTACCTGTACCGCCGGGTATCGAACCCGTACCCGCGGCGATCGCTGGGTACCGAACCCGCATGCGGCGATCGCCGGGTACCGAACCCGCGATCACCGGGTATCGAACCCGCACGCGGCGATCGCCGGGTATCGAACCCGTACGCGGCGATCGCCGGGTGTCGAACCCGTACGCGGCGATCGCCGGGTACCGAACCCGCGATCGCCGGGTATCGAACCCGCAAGCGGCGATCGCAGGGTATCGAACCCGCACGCGGCGATCGCCGGGTACCGAACCCGCGACAGCCGGGTGTCAAACCCGTACACGCGGCGATCGCCAGGTACCGAACCCGCGATCGCCGGGTATCGAACCCGCGATCGCCGGGTATCGAACCTGCGATCGTCGGGTTCTAAATCTGCAATCGCCGGGTACCAACCTCCGCGATCGTCGTGTACGATCGTCACGGGTGCTGATCGTCGCCCGCGGTGATCGATAGCCCTGGCTTGCAAGGCTAGGCACAATTTGCGGTAACCCCGCAATGACGGCAGCATGGACGTTTGGGTGCCAGCCAATCAGAGCTATGGCACATTCTCCCCATACATAAGGACTGGGAGTGCATAGTCCTGTTCAGCATTTTGGGTCCTTGATGGATTGAATGGGGCCGCGAGACTGGCACGTGTACAAATTTTCAGCTCTCTACGATGTGGGGAAGTTGGGTTAAAATGTGCTGAAATAGGTCCATGTAACGTTACATTCAAATACTATTCACGAGCAGCGTATATAAACTTGGTAAAAGGGATTGATTTTGTACCATTTCTGCTGCCTATAGTAGAACCAAGGACCCAATATACTGACCAGGACTAGGCACTCTCGTTCTTTAGCAAGGGGAGAGAAACGTACATCACCCGATTGGTTAACGGAATCACGTGTCAAAAACGTCATCACTAGGTCCTAGAGTTAGCGCATTTCGAACTTCCATCGATACACAATACGCAATACACGATACAATACACGATACTGCATTGAATACCGATGCGTATCGTGTTCGACATTGTGGCATGTCTACAATTCAAGATAAACAGAATATGTATTTTTTAAACATGTTGGCT
>JAVBJR010000707.1:0-3308 GCA_031546965.1 Dysgonomonas sp. | reverse complement strand
TTATTTTACTTCTAGAAATGTCACATTTAATTAACCCATGGAGGAAAGACATTACGAAAATAATTATAAACGTATCACTAACCTGCAGTTTCAATGCCTTGTTTAGCTTCGTGTACCCCCTCATCCGCCATTTTCGTAAGCTGTAGCGCCACCTGGATTCCGCTGCGGAAGCGAATAGTTGAAACCATTTGTCTATAGTTCAAAATTTGGCTTTTTTGCACTCTTTATAAATGGTTTAAAACACTCTCTAGGTTGGAAAACCTGTCTGTGGAAGAAATTAAATAAGTATTTCATGTTCCTTGAGACTCCACTGCTTAATACTTAAAAAATCGAAGTTTGTCTAAAATAGTCATGGAAATCCTGTGTCACGGGCCGAAGGTCTAACCACGTTGCCCGCAACACAGGGAAAGGTTCAGTGGAATCTGCTGGAGTTGGGCAACGTCTGCAACCGGCAACTGGTTCTGGCAGTTGTGCAACTCCTGCTATCAGTAACTGGTTCCAACCAGAGAACCAGTATAAAAGCCAGTGCAGCGAAAACCCGCTCGCCACAGTTATTGAGGACAGTGTTTCCTCAAGTTCCTGTTGTCCACAAGTCTCAAGTTCCACGTCTGTCTGCAAGGTGAGGACAGTGTTTCCTCAGGTTCTTGTTGTCCACATGTCTCAAGTTCCACGTCTGTCCACAAGGTGAGGACAGTGTTTCCTCAAGTTCCTGTTGTCCACAAGTCTCAGTTCCACGTCTGTCCACAAGGTGAGGATAGTGTTTCCTCAAGTTCCTGTTTTCCACAAGTCTCAAGTTCCATGTCTGTCCACAAGGTGGGGACAGTGTTTGCTCAAGTTCCTGCTGTCCACAAGTGAGAGACAGGGTCTCCTCAAACTGCTCCGGTCCACGAGTCAAGGGTCTGGAGCCAAACACACAACACATCCGGTCGACCGTACCCGCGCCTCAAGCGCCATACAGTGCCTGATATCCTGGAAAGTCATGGAATTTTATATTTTAAATCTGGTAGATACCCTGTTAAATCTTGATTAAACGACTCCGCCATGTGACAAAAACATCATAATGTGGGACGTCACTTTTCTTATTTTACCCCCACCCCCCTGATCACCATTTATCACAATTGCCCGACCCCTCACCCCAAAACCTAGTAACGTCATTTGGGAATGTCCCCTGATGGGATTTTGTTTCTTCTTGATTGAGCTGATTGAAATTAGAGGTCGTTTCTTCCCCACTGAACGTACGATATTCTCATTGTTGATGTATTTTTGCCTGAATAAACTATATTTATTATTGATTGTTGCTTTGAACTTGTATTTGAATTGAAAAGGAGTTTTTTATCATAATCACGGCATTTTATTATTTCTGAGCAATTTTGGCAATAAGTGAAATTCAGCTCTAATTTCTCAGCATTGGCAAGGAAAAAAGTTTTAAAACAATCAAGTGACACACATAATTATTGAACAGGTAAGCACACAAGTAAATTGATCTTCTGAGATAATAATGGCATCATAAAAATATTTTTTTTAATCACCAGTACGTTTTATGAATTATTTAGTGAATGGCACCATCTAACAACTCATTCCAGTTTTCCCTGATTAGTCCATACAGTGACTTCTCCAGACTGTAATATAGCGTCTCTCCATCCAGGTCCTCATACCGTTGTGGGCATCTAACATATACAGGAGTTTTAAGTTTGGCATTAGGGTACGCATTTGTATAATCACAGTGATGGATTTCCCAGCCTTTTACGGCAGCCACTGTCAACAAAATCTTGATGGTGCTTAGTCCAGCCACTGGAGCATAGTTCCTCTCATCTTCCTTCCTTTTCTATGTGCAACCCTGTACTACCAGGCGAGCTTTAAACTTCTTCTTCCCTTCTATATTCGTCTTCAGCTTCAATACTCACTTGGTACCAATAGGTACTTGTCCTTCAGGCAACTCCTTTACAACTTCCCAAGTGCCCATAGCTTCGAAGGATTTATATTCCTTATCAATAGCCTCCAACCAATGTTTACTGTCAGGTCCTTCCAGTGCCTCCCTATAGACAGGAGCATCAGTCTTCTCCACCACATCGGCATACCAAATTGGTGGTCTTATTTCATCTCTCGGCCTGAGGTTTCTATGACACCACGTGGCACTGGTTCAGGAAGAAGGTCAGCTTCATCCAAGAAATACTCATCCACTCTTTTATCCTGTAATTTAGATTTCTCTTTGTCATCTTCAAAATACATTTTGTATTCATCAAATTTGACATCTCTAGTCACTTATAATGGTCTTGGTGGTTCCATTGTAGATCTTATAGCCCTTCTGATTTGAAGCATAACCCATCATGGCTCCAAGCCATGTAGTTATTTTATCTGGGAGTTTGATGCCCTTTACACTGTTGGCCAACTTTGTCTACTGTAAGAGGTACCTCATACACAAAACTTGCAACCAATTTTGTGAGGGATTTTCTGCAGGTAATGAGATACAGTGAAACCCCGTTATAAGAATCTCGCTTATAAGAAATACTCGGTTATAAGCAACTATTTTTAAAGTCCCGGCTGAAAGTATAGGCATTTCCATGTTAAGCAACTTGGATATAAGAAACTCACATATAAGAAATACTCGCTTATAAGAAATATAAATGTTAGGAAATTTAGACAAAAGACTCGGATAAAAGAAATTTTCCGAGAAAGACACCAGTTATGCAATCCCACGTTGAACCGGTTTACACAATTAGGGTCTCAAAATAAACTCTGGATGAAATATCAGTTTGTCATTTTGTGACACATCGGGAGTGTCATACATAAACTACCTAGAGTTGACATTATTGAGAATTTCAATCCTCAATAATGTCAACTTACAAGTAAAAACAAGCCTTGACAAAAACTAAGGTTTTTGAGTACTAAGTTTATTTATAAATCGAGGCATGTAAATTATGAATTTGTGCTTTTAAAGTCCGTGGCCGCAAGCACTGTCACTGCAAACAAACAAACACCATTCACGACAAACGTAAACTTAGTAAAAAGTCCGTTACCACAATCGCCGTGACTCAAACAAACACAAACCCACAAACACCATTCAAGGCAAATGTATATAAACTTAGTAATAAGAAGCAATCGACAATTCTGCAATACTGTGATAATATTTCAACTCCTAAGCAATAAACGAGTGTATGTACATTACAGTTTAATAAATTTTTCATTGGACATTGAAAAAGTCAAACTCGAATATAAGAAATACTCAGATATAATAATTTTTTTTCCTGCTCCCTTGAAGTTTCTTCTAACGGGGTTTCACTGTATATCAAATACTAAAATATGAACTA
>JAVBJR010000679.1:0-3418 GCA_031546965.1 Dysgonomonas sp. | reverse complement strand
AATAAAATTTTGTTTTTTATTCTGAAATTAAAATTGTATTATTGTTATGACTTATCTTAAATTGTTTTTAGGCCAATAAAACAGTAAAATTTAGTCGTTTGTTTAAAACTCCAAAGTAATTTAGTTATACTATGCATTTTTTTAAATTAAATTATTCTTAATATACATTAGACTACTCTTTAATAATTTTATAAGATTCAGTAGATTATGTTAGATTATTAATTTCATTTTCATATCCTTTTTTTTTACAGACATCCTGGTTCCTGATGGAAAGAGAAAGCCAATTTTATTATTTTAGTTACACAGTCAAAATAATTTTAAAACGTGTAATGTAATCAATAAAACTTTTTCCACTTATTATTCAGTGTTTCGTGTTTTCTGTTTCCAATATTTCGCCAAGACAAAACATAAATAAAAAAGAGTTAAATCACCATGCACATAACAACGAATAGTTCACGGTTTTACTTTACGCTTTTATGCAGAATGTTCAGGTATGGATAAGTTATTTTCAGAAAAATCCACCAATTTGCTGCATACACTCTGCAGAACATCCTACAGAAAGGTATGCAGCATACTATGCAAAACGGTATGCAGCATACTATGCAGAACGGTATGCAGCATACTATGCAGAACGGTATGCAGCATACTAAGCAGAACGGTATGCAGCATACTATGCAGAACGGTATGCAGCAAAAGGTACCATTTTTGTGCAGAACATATGCAGAAGGGGCTGCATAGTTTCTGCACAGTAGTATGCAGAAAATGTTCTGCATATTCTACAGAATTGTGCAGAATGTTTTTTACCTGGGAATTGCGTAGAAGTCACAGTTTTGGGTGCGGTTGGGCGCATTCGACGCAGAATACAAATACGCATTTTTACAGCAATACAATGCCGCGAAATACGCTAAAATACGCGTACGCGGAGTAAAAAACACGATAAAAACACGACATCTGATCAACTTTACCATAATAGCATTTGGCTGAAGTGCCGTAGTTTAAATTGCAATGGGGCATTTGCATTTGTCACTGAAATACGGTTATTCGTTAATTATATCACTTCCATCGATCATTCGTTAATTACTTAACTGGAAAACATTTCAGAATACGGAGAATTCGTTAATTATGTCCCTGCAACCGAAGATTTGAGAACAGGGATACTTCGTTAATTATGTCCCTGACCGCAGGTATCAACATAGGGAATATTTGTTTATTATGTCACTGCCAATTGGAGATTTCAGAATACGGAGAATCCGTTAATTCAATCCTTGCAACCAGACATCTCAAAACATGGAAAATTCGTTAACAATGTCAACACAACCATACAGCCTGTTTGTTATTTTAATGGACATGGACAATTTTCCACTGTGAAAACCTTAAACAACAAAACATTAAATGAAAATCATATATACAAATGCACAATGACTTATATGACATCTAGCAACAACAACTTGTTCCTGGGTTGAAGAAAAACAATATGAAAATACATATTTGTGATTTGCTCTTGTTTGGCAATGTAGTGGACATGAGATTAATTGTCCATTGCAGTGGAAATGTGTAGCAGTTATGATGCAATACATGAATATATAATATATATGACATCATGCTAGTGCAGAGTGCACTTGTTAAACATGGCAACAAGACAGAAGTTGACAGAGTTTGAAAAAGGGCAAATTCAGGCTTTCAGAGCTGTTGGGAGATCAATACGTGACATAGACACTGCAATTGGAAGACCTAATAGCACAGTTGGACTGTATTTACAAGGAAAAAGCAAAACCCAACAGCCAAAGAAACGTGGGCGAAAACCGAAGTTGACAAGTCGTGATCACAGAAGGATCATTTCGGAAGCAAAAGTGCCGGGACAGTCTGCAGCTGAGATTGCAGCGACCTTACGCCTACCAGTTAAATGATGGACAGTGTGGAAGGTGTTGTCCATATCAAACCACATGGTGTACAAGAAACGGAGGCCTAAACCGCCACTAACCCTGCATCATAAGACCGAACGTTTAAGGTGGGCTGAAGAGCATATGACATGGGACGATGAATGTCTAAAGGTTCTGTTCACAGATGAAAAGAAGTTTAATTTACATGGTCCTGATGGTATGCAGTACTATTGGCACGATATACGCAATGAACAGCAGTATTATTCTACTCGAGTGCAAGGTGGTGGCTCCGTCATGATCTGGGGTGGATTTGGGTTTAATGGGACCACTCCACTTGCATTTGTCACGACACGACTGAACTCTGGACAATACCAGGACCTATTGCTGGAGTGTGCATTGCCATATGGATCCGACATATGTGGAAAAAACTGGATTTTTCAGCAAGATAACGGTCCTTGTCACAGTTCGAAAGCCACTAAAAACTGGCTGAAGACAAAAGGTGCTAATGTGATGTCTTAGCCAGCTCGCAGCCTAGATCTAAACCCTATAGAGAACCTCTGGGGAATCATTGTTAAGGACGTGTACCAAGGTGGTCGACAATTTCGCAGCGTGGATGAACTAAAATGTGCTATCATGGATTCCTGGTGCAAACGTGACCCGGAAGTACTGCAGAATTTAGATATGACGATGAAAACAAGAGTTTGAGTTAATTAAGGCTAAGGGCGGTTCTATTCCTTTCTGATTACGTTCTTGAAGAATATTCTAAACAGGGCCGGCCCGTCCATATAGGCAAACTAGGCATTTGCCTAGGGCGCCAACACTAGGGGGCGCCAAAATCCTGCCAAGGCAATTGGTGGAAAAAAAATCCCTACCACTTCCGGTCCCAATGTTTGAAAATCAGCAAAAAATGCTCGGGAAGTGATATTTTAGTTAATATTTTGACGTCTAACGGATTATAGTGTTTCTAATTAGGTTATGCACTCATCTGGTAAGTCGTATATATGTTACAGTGTGTATGAGAAATCCAGTGCGTATGAAAAAAAAGGCAACCACGCGACAAACGCGTTTTCTCCATTAAATAACCGTTTTTTTTTCGAAACACACCCGTGAACATAAAATAACCGAAGGGTGTCAATACGTATAACTAACTAGTTTTGGTTAAGTTAGCTCAGTTACTTTTCTCTCGGTCACTTACAACGTCGTAACTGCGGTGCCACTCCCATAAGTTACGACATTGTAAGTGATCGAGAGAAAAGTAACTACCGTAAATTTTCTTATTGAAGCCCGGGCTTCTATTCAAATTGGGACTGTTCTGGACCGGCTTGTATTAGAAACCCGGCTTCTATTAGAGACCGGCTTTTATATGTATTTCATTAAAGATGTGTGACAACATATTGCAAAAATACCATGTATACTCACACTGGTCTCAATGTTGCAACCTCAATTAAACAATTATCAAAACTGTCTTTTGATCTTTAATTGACAGGAGGGGGGAGGTCTTTTGTTGCACAGTTCAGTGCACAAAACCAGAAAGACCT
>JAVBJR010000274.1:0-4262 GCA_031546965.1 Dysgonomonas sp. | reverse complement strand
TTGCGTCTGCAACATTTCCATTCGCCTAATGTGGAGATGTTGCACACCACAATGTCGTCGCGCAACAAACTTGCGAAAGTCGTGTACGGCGTTTTGTCGTATTTCGTCCATTCCTCACTTCCGGAAAGGTGCAGGGTCTTCAAAATACCATCTATTCCTCCTACATAACATGCAGTGATCGCTTCAACCTAGCGTAACTAACATTTGGCGTGTAAAACGAGTTTTACGGTTTGAATCGAGCGATGGGATAAAAATGGCGTCGATCGCGACACACACATTTTTCGATTTCGTACCTATCCGCCCAGTACTTCGGTCCCAACCAATCAGAAGATATTTTGGTGTATCAACGTTGAGTATGGACGCACTGTAGCTGAAAACATGTCAGTAAACACGATAGCAGTGTCAGAAAAGTTTTCTGAATTTTATTCGCAGTGCGATTTGCGCCAGCTAAAATTATGTAATCGGAGGCCAAACGTTCGATTTTGGCCAAATTTAGCATTGAAAGTTCCGCGAGTCCCTAAACCACGCCCCTTTTTGTCTACATCATAGCTCAGATTTCTTAACATACCTAAGTCAATATTCGTCGTATTACGAAACGTGAAGTGGTAAACAGTTTCTTTTTACTTCATCTTCATGTTTATTGAAGAAAATTGGTATGTCAAAAACCAGTTCAGTTCTCCTTTAAATTACATCACAGATCCTTATTTCCTTAAATTACATCACCGATCCTTGTTTCCGTAAACTACATCACCGATCCTTATTTCCTTAAATTACATCACCGATCCTTATTTCCTTAAAGTACATCTCCGATCCTTATTTCCTTCAACTACATCACCGATCCTTATTGTGTTAAACTACATCACCGATCCTTATTTCCTTCAACTACATCACCGATCCTTATTGTGTTAAACTACATCACCGATCCTTTTTTCGTTTAATTACATCACCGATCCTTATTTCCTTAAACTACATCACCGATCCTTAATTCCTTAAACTACATCACCGATACTTATTTCCTTAAACTACATCACCGATCCTTATTTCCTTAAACTACATCACCGATCCTTGTTTCCTTAAACTACATCACCGATCCTTATTTCCTTAAACTACATCACCGATCCTTATTACGTTAAATCACATCTCTGATCCTTATTTCCTTAAACTACATCACCGATCCTTATTTCCTTAAATTACATCACCGATCCCTATTTCCTTAAAGTACATCACCGATCCCTATTTCCTTAAATTAGATCACTGATCCTTATTTCTTTATATTACACCACCGATCCTTATTACGTTAAATTACATCACCGATCCTTTTTTACACTAAACTACATCACCGATCCTTTTTTACGTTGAATTACAACACAGACCTTTATTACGCTAAATTACATCACTGATGTATTTATTACATCACATATATATATAATATGAAGTGGCCATTGTGCCGAATGTTGTAATTACACTTTACAAAAAAATCTCCATATTTGGTATAAAGTAAGCAAAGAAGCGAAGTAGAAAATCGGGTCAAGGGGTACTACAAAAAAGTGTTGCCAATTTAAAACGATACCACTAGTACCATTGCGGTTATTCGACCGCGATGGCTGCCGCGAGGAAAGTTCGTCTAACGGTTCCTCGGCACCTTTCGCAGAGTTCCACCTACGAGTCCATCTACGAGCCCATCAACCCCAGGCCCCAGAGCCAGATGTCCAGCAGGTCCACGTACAGCACCGGCAGCTCGTTGTACGCACCTTACGGAACCAAGGGTAAAGCACCGGCAAGCGGTGCCGGTGCCGGTGTTGGCGGTGGTGGGACGTCCCAGCAGCCGAGGAACGCAACGGCAGGTACCGGTGTCCCGGTACCTCAAGGAAAGGAAGCGGAGGTGGACGCGCTGACCAATCTTCTCGTGCGCAGCATGGACAGTTCCAGTGATCCGGACTTCTTCGGTACGTATGTTAAGGGTCCAGGCGTAAGGTCAGAGTTCATTTCGTCACAATTTAATTGTCGCAGTATTTGTGGCGTAATATCGTCACAGAATTGAAGTCACATTATATTTGTCATGCTACTCGTCACAAGTTAAATTTGTCACATTGAATTTTCCACTAGTCACATTTTAGTAACATTCAATTGGTCACGTTGACAACTCGTCACAAGAGTTCAGTTTGTAACATTGACAATTCGTTATAAAAGTTCAGTTTGTCGTATTAACAACTCGTCACAAAAGTTCAGTTTGTCACATTGACAACTCGTTACAAAAGTTCGGTTTGTCACATTGACAACTCGTCACATTTTAGTAACGTTCAGCTTGTCACACTACTCGTCACATTATTTTAATAACGTTCATTTTGTCACATATTAGTAACGTTTAGTTTGTCACATTGAATTTGTCACTAGAAAAAAAAATTATCACTACTCGTCACATTATTTTAGTAACATTGAATTTGTCAAACCAATCGTCACATTATTTTAGTAACATTCATTTAGTCACATTCAATTTGTCACAGTATTTTAGTTGCATTCAATTCACTGTCATTATTCATTTCATCACATTAATTTTGACACCGGGAATTCGTCACAGTGTGTATAAAGTTAATTTTGTGGGAATATATACTGTGACGAGTTTAGTGTTCCAAATTTAATGTTACAAAAATATAAACTGTGACGAGTTTGCTTTTCCAAAATTAATGTGGCAAATTTTTTACTGAACATCCAAAATTAATGTGACAAATATAAACTGTGACGAGTCTAGTGTTCAAAATTTAATGTGACAAAAATATATACTGTGACGAGTTTAGTTTTCCAAAATTAATGTGACAAAATATATACTGTGACGAGTTTAGTTTGACAAATGTATATTGTGACGAGTTTAGAATTCCAAAATTAATGACAAATATATATTGTGACGAGTGTTGTTTTCCAAAATGAATGTGACGAATATATATTGTGACGAAATGCACATGTCCAACTTTATTACGGCAAAATCAAAATGAAATATTGATAAATACCACATTAAAAATACAAATAAATTATAAATGACCACAATAAAAATAATATCACTTTACTATTGATTAAATTACCATATTGCAATAATAAATAATAACTTTACTTATTATATAGGCATGTGTACGAAATGTGGCGAGAAAGTTATCGGCGAGAGGAACGGCTGCACGGCCATGGATCAAGTTTACCACATAGATTGCTTCACGTGCTGCGTGTGCCGTAAGTAAAAACACTTCTACATTTCCCACTGTATCATCATCATCATCTAATCTCCATTTTGTATCGACAAATTACAGAAATGGGATTACAAGGAAAGCCTTTTTACGCCATGGATGGAAAGCCGTACTGCGAAGAAGATTATCTGGCAAGTTGCAAAAAGTTGCCGTAAAATGGTGTATCGCGCATTTGAAACATTATTAACAATGAGTTTGTTGTTTTAGAATACTTTGGAGAAATGTTCAGTGTGTACCAAACCTATTCTGGATAGAGTAAGTAGTCCTATTTTAAGGCAAATTTTCCACCATAGACAGGTTTTCCACCATGGAAATAATTTTAAAAACATAAATAATGGTGTAAATTGTTAAATAAAGTTACATTTTCCACCATAGACAGGTTTTCCACCATGGAAATATTTTTAAACACTTAAATTATAATGTAAATTGTCAAATAAAGTCAAATTTTCCACCATAGACAGGTTTTCCATAATAGAAAGATTTTTACAAAATATAAATATTATCAAATGTCCAATAAATTTAAATTTTCCACCATAGACAGGTTTTCCAACATGGATGGATTTTTAAAAACATCAATAATGATGTGAATTGTCTAATAAATTTACTTTTTCCATCATAGACAGGTTTTCCATCATAGAAAGATTTTTATAAAATATAGATATTAGTATAAATTGTCTTAATAAAGTTAAACTTTCCACTATAGACAGGTTTTCCATCATATAGAGATTTTTACAAAATATAAATAATAGTATCAAATGTCTTAATAAATTTAAATTTTCCACCATAGACAGGTTTTCCATCTTAACAAGATTTTACAAAATATAAACAATAGTATCAAATGTCTAATAAAACAATTTTCCACCATAGACAGGTTTTCCTTCATAAATTGTCTATAGTAGTTTCGGGCCGTAGGTAGGTAAAAAAAAGAGGCTGCAGGAGCGAATCATAACGAGCATGGGCGTGGCCGCGTCTTATTTGTCGATTTGGGGTGGGTGAAATAAGACGGCCACGCCCATGCTCGTTATGATT
>JAVBJR010000790.1:0-2697 GCA_031546965.1 Dysgonomonas sp. | reverse complement strand
GCAAGTGGTGAAGCAAAATCTCTGTGGAAATTGGCATAAAAAAGTTATAAGCCGTCAAAGTTTGATCGTATTTTATGAAGACTCCCTTACTGGATGTCCACCGGGGTTAATGGATAGGGGGGCCTCAAGTAAGGGAGTCTTCATAAAATACGATCAAACTTTGACGGCTAACTTTTTTTTACCAATTTCCACAGAGATTTTGCTTCACCACTTGCTTTTTTAATGACTTTTCTTCAGGTACCTAGTTAAAGTTTCAGGGTACCTTACAAAACCGTGCTAGATCTGCTCTAAGCAATCGATAAAACACCATTTAATTAATAATTCACCGTTTATACTGACCTGCTTACATTGAAAGACGTGCAATTCGACAAGAACGGGGCAGCTTTTTCCAATTTCGCGCAACACTTCATCATTGCAGGAACGCGTGCCATTCAACTTCAATATCTTCAGATTGGGTAGATGTAGGACAATCTTACAGAGGTTGTCGGTCGTTAAACAACAACATGATATATTCAGATACTGCAGGTTCTAGAGTACGCAATAAAAATATGCCACATGATACAAATTAATACGGTCCACCAAAGACACATTATACCTGGTATATTGTGTCCTTGGGTCCACAGTGGTTTCGGATGTAATGCACACTTTTCCCAGTCGCTTGAAGTCGATTATAACAGCTTGTGCATTTTGTTTACTCTGAAGTTACTTTTGAGGTGAATTACCTGGGCCCGTTCCTCAATAAGTGCAGGCAGGTCGTTCCATGTTGCGCCATTATACAGGAGAAGGTCCAGCACTGGACCAAGGTCCAGCTTACGAAGGTTGCTGCGGATCAAGATGAGCAGGTGGCGCCATTCAAGAACTTTCCTCTCTATCAATGTTTTAATCACCTTAGCAAGAATATCCGATGCTATAATAAAAAACATAACATGCTCATCATTCATAGACAAAGACGGCAGCAACTAAATTCCAAGCATATTGGATTTAATAACAGTGCCTATTATACTAAATATTATAAAATTACTTACGACAGGCAGCGTTCCCGAATCTGTCGTATATTGCGTCGAAGTTATCAGCAATAGTCAACAGGCATACTTTAGACAGGGTCCGAGGACTGCATAGTCGGGGCATGCTGTGCGAGTGTGTGCTGAAAATAATTTTTATCAACTAAAACGGATGCGCTCTTCAAGTTCCTAATTCGAAATTGTACCCTATCTCGCACGGTTGAAAAGTTGGAACACGGATGACCTTGAAACAAGGGTCAAGGTTTGATAATTTCGGCACCATTTGAAAGGGCACACATGACTTCCATTTTGTCCGCATTATTATTTGTGAGCTAGACAACTACAAAATACAAGTAGTTTACAATATGGGAACAGTATAGAGGCCAGGGTTCGAAAGGCCCCTTAGAAGTAAGAATTTCCTTGGCACTGAAAACTGTAAAATAAGGGTGCATGTTCTTCAAAGTTTTTGATCTCAAGACGCAAAACTCCGCTTTTCTCTCCGAATAAAGATACTCTAAAATTGTCAAAAAAATGATCTGCTGTTCACACTCATCATATTACTCTAAAATCCATCCCTATTGGATATTTCCAACATGGTGGACCTATTTTACCACCACTCCCACCATGTTGGGTACCCTCACCACCATTGTGCTGTGGCGGACAACCCCCACCACTACCACCACCACCATGGTGGCTGTGGCGGGCAACCCCCACCAGTACCACCATCACCATGGTGGCTGTGGTGGGCAAACCCAACCACTACCACCACCACCACCACCATGCTGGCTGTGGTGGGCAAACCCAACCACTACCACCACCACCACCACCACCACCACCACCACCATGCTGGCTGTGGTGGGCAACCCCCACCAGTACCACCATCACCATGGTGGAAAAACCCAACCACTACAATCACCACCATGGTGGAGTGTTTGGAAAAACCCACCACTACAACCACCACCATGGTGGAGTGTTTGGAAAAACCAAGGAGTTTGATACTTAGGTTCAGGAGTGGCAACTGGCAGCAGGAGCTTCGTTACCGATGCGCTGTTTCCAGACATGCACAAATCGATCCGCCATTAAAAAGCGGGGAAAACTGCGCCACACCGAAAATCGTCTAAAATAGCTTCATTGTGGCTTTATTGTGAACAAGGAGTTGTGATCAACGACGATCTTCGTCTACAAATAGCTTTGAGGTCAATGAGGTGTTCCGAACGTTTTAATTTAGTTGTTCGATCCAGCGACCGCTTTTTAATGGCGGACGCTGAGCATCGCTTTCGAATCCCGGCCTGTTGCCACTCCTTATCCTACAACTCCTTGATCAAACTATAGTAGGATCAACGAGAGAAGGAACTTGTATGCCCACCCTCATACGTAAAAATGGACTAGGCCCAAATAAAGGGGTGGCAGCATATAAGAATTTATAGCTGTACCATTCCTTTATTTGGGCTTTGGGCTTAGTCCATTTTTGCACCTCCTTAATGAGGGCGGAGCTACGAGTTTCTTCTCTCCTTGGTCTGACTATGCTTTTACATAAAGTTACCGTATGAACTTTGCGGCTTCCTTCGTACAAGATCTGACGGTTTCCGTTCTGGCATTCAAGAATAATCTGGTCATGGAAGCTTCATAGGTTAGGGCTAGTTTGCCAGCATCCTTGAAATATGCTAATTGTAGTGCGATTTGTATGCAGCCATCA
>JAVBJR010001290.1:0-5274 GCA_031546965.1 Dysgonomonas sp. | reverse complement strand
GGAAAATTACGTTTGTAGTTTTCATTCATCGTCCAAAACATGGAGTTGTTGTCGGAGCAAGGTTTCCGAGCGGATGGCCGCAGATCAAACGAACTTCGCAAAATGCAGTGCAGATTGGGGATTTTCAGCCAATCAGACGGGTCGGCTTACATGGAACAAGGAAACACCAAAGTTTTAGCTGCTGTTTACGGGCCTCACGAGGTTAAGCCTTTTTCTTCACCATTTTTTCCTCCATGCATCCTCTAATCAATGCTCTAATCTAATAAGAAAGAGTAAAGGACCACACTCTTTTTGTACCCCTTGCTATGAGTTTAACCCCGCCTACTTCCGGTTTTTCAGCTCCACCTGATAACACAATCCATAACTTCACAGAGGTATTTGGCCGCCATTAACCCAGTCATCTCTGTACATCTTTTATAAATTTAAAACCATTAGTTGAAACAATGCTCCATTGCATTTTCCCCCAATTAACAGGTGCTTGGAAATTTGTTGTAGCATGTGAATTGTATTCATGCTAATATTTTTTTCCATTGATGATGGAATTAAAACATTGGTCTGACTGTCATAATGGCGGCCAAACCAAATGAAGTGCAATTGTAGCTTCAGGACTTCCTTTTACATTGAAAAATCTAGCAATTAATTTGAAAAGCATGACAATCTTTTCAGGAAACTTAACATAGCGCAATCTTATTAACCATTATTGGAAAATTACTGCAGGTGAGAGGCAGCAGAACGAAGATCTTGCACGACACTGCATTGATCAACTGCCAATACAGCATGGCAACGTTCAGCACTACTGAAAGGAAGAAACGTCCACGTGGAGACCGAAAGTCTCACGAAATCACGTCCCATCTTCGGCAGACTTTCGAAGCCGCCATCCAGACCGAGCTTTATCCCAAATCGCAGATCGACATTTACGTTGAGGTGATTTTATAAGGGGCTAGTTCAAATGAAACTGAGACAATCACTGCATTGGCACACTAAGTAATTAATTTGGAATAAATTTCCTGCCTACAAATTGGTTCTTAAAACGTGTTTCGGCTCTAGTAAATCGCCATCATCGGGTGTCAGAACTAGTCATCGAACAGACATGACCGGGATTAGATCCTGGGACTTCTCAGCAGAAGCTGCAACTACTAATATAATAATATCCTGTAGCTAACGGGCCCTATACACTATCATAGCACCTCACTGATCATAGTGTCTTAACCCAGGGGCCCCATCCTATCCTAATCCTTGGCCTCGCAAGCAAGCGTGCTAACCTGTAGTCCGTGGACCCATATGGGTTGCACACAAGAATTTTTAATGCACAATTTTGAGGGCCCACAGTGAACCCCTATGAAGGTATTCTAGTTAAGGGTAAAGGTTGTTGCATGGCAGCGCCACCAAGCGGGCTGGATGTACAACTCTATGCCAAATATTCAGATTTGATGAAATATTGTTTTAACCAAAGTTGGCCGTGTAAATTCACGAATTAAATTGTGGCTAGTACTGGAAGCGTATTCCTTTCTACCACTGCAAACCCGACATCTGGACAAGTAATGACTGTCTGTAGAAACATTCACAAACATGGGCACCCAAATTGTACTTCAGGGGTTCCTGTGTATTAAATTTGATAGCTACAGGCTTGAATGTTTGTGTGAATTTACAATGTCATGACATCTTTGAAAACTTGTAGAGATATTTCGAAAATACAATTTTGATTATTTTATATTTAAATAAAACTTTAAATTTTGTGAAATTTTAATTTAATTCAAGAAAACTGTCAATATATTTTCGAAATATCTCTACAAGTTTTCAAAGATGTCATGACATTGTAAATTCACACAAAAATTCAAGCCTGTAGCTATCAAATTTAATACACAGGAACGCCTGAAGTACAATTTGGTTGCCCATGTTTGTGAATATTTCTACGGACAGCCATTACTCGTCCAGATGTCGGGTTTGCAGTGGTAGAAAGGAATACACTTCCAGTACTAGCCACAATTTAATTCATGAATTTACACGGCCAACTTTAGTTAAAACAATATTTCAGAAAATCTGAATATTTGGCATGGAGTTGTACATCCCGCCCGCTTGGTGGCGCTGCCATGCAGCAACCTTCACCACCCTTAATGGATGTAAGGTCCTCTAATATTCTTCTGTTTGTGTTACTATTGTTTTCAATTACCTAATTGGTTCTTGTTCGCTAATGCCACGCCTCCTGTAAATTGATATAAATACTAATGCTCAATTAAAACTCATCCTCTTTTGCTAATGATCTGTAAAGTGTCCGCATCAAGTTATTTTGCCTACGCTTTTCCCGCCTAATCTCGAGCCTAACCAGCTTATATGGCGCAGTCAACTCTTTAAAAATCTTCACGATCCTGTAATTACCAAGGAGGTTAGAGTAGTATGGAGGGAGCACAAGCCATCTAGCCTGCAATTTTAAGCCATTTCGGATTTTCTAGGGGCAGAGGCGAAACCCCGCCCCGTGTGCCACATCGCCATTGGTCGTAACGGTCGACTCCGCCCTGTGGAAGGCCGCTAACATATCCCAGATTGGAATGCAAATGGAAACTGCGGTGAATATTTTATTTTTGCACAATTTCCGGTCAATTTGCATTCCCGCGTTTTACGTTTTATCCATAATTCTGTCCAATAATGTGGGGGACAAACTAAACTATTATTCCAAGATAAATACAATATTAAGAACGCGGGAATGCAAATTAACGATGGGAAATTGTGTTAAAATCAAAGATTATTGGAAACGTTCCAATCTGTTATGCCAGCGGCCTTCCACCCCTCCCACAGGGCGGACGTCGACCGTTACGAACAATAGCGATGTGGCACACAGGGCGGGGTTTCGAATCGCAAATTCGGAACGTGGCTTACCCGTTGTGCTCCCTCCATACTACTCTAACCTCTTTGGGGAGTACATGTGGAAAGGGAATACACGTGGAACTGGAATAAAATTGGAAAGGGAAGAGATTTTGATAAGGAATAAATTTTGAAATAAATTTTGAAGTAAATTTGGAGATGGGGAAGTAAATTTAGAAATACATTTGGAAATTCAATACAGAAATACATTTGGAAATGTGGAAGTAAATTTGGAAATTCATTGTGGAAATAAATTTTGAAATAGGGAAATAAATTTGGAAATGCGGAAGTAAATTTGGAAATACATTTGAAAATTCATTATGGAAATAAATTTCGAAATAGGGAAATAAATTTCGAAATGGGTAAGTAAATTTGGAAATAGGGAAATAGATTTGGAAATGGGGGAAATAAATTTGGAAATGGGGAAGTCAATTTGGAAATGGGTAAGTAAATTTGGAAATAAATTTGGAAATTCAATATGAAATAAATTTCGAAATGGGGAAATAAATTTGGAAATTGAGGAAATAAATTTGGAAATGGGGAAGTAAATTTGGAAATTCAATACATAAATAAATTTGGAGATGGGGGAAATAAATTTGGAAATGGGGGAAATAAATTTGGAAATTCAAAACAGAAATAAATTTGAAAATGGGGCAATAAATTTGGAAATGAGGGAAATAAATTTGGAAATTGGGGAAATACATTTTGAAATGGGGGAAATAAATTTGCAAATGGGGGATGTAAATTTGGAAATTGGGAAGTAAATTTGGAAATAAATTTGGAAATGGGGAAGTAAAATTGGAAATGGGGAAGTAAATTTGGAAATAAATTTGGAAATTCAATACAGAAATAAATTTGTAAATGAGAAAATAAATTTGGAAATGGGGAAGTAAATTTGTAAATGAGGAAATAAATTTTCAAATGGGGAAGTAATTTTGGAAATAAATTTGGAAATTTAATACAGAAATCAATTTGGAAATAAGGAAATAAATTTGTAAATGGGCAAGAAAATTCGTAAATGAGGAAGTAAATTTGCAAATGGGGAAGTAAATTTGGAAATGAATTTGAAATTCAATACAGAAATCAATTTGGAAATGAATTTGGAAATTCAATACAGAAATCAATTTGGAAATAAGGAAATAAATTTGGAAATGGGTGAGTAAATTTGGAAATGTGGAAATAAATTTGGAAATGGGGAAATAAATGTGGAAAAAATTTGGAAATTCAATACAGAAATAAATTTGGAAATGGGGGAAATAAATTTGCAAATGGGGAAGTAAATTTGGAAATCAATTTGGAAATTCCATAAGGAAATAAATTTAGAAAAGGTGAAATAAATTTGGAAATGGGGAAGTAAATTTGGAAATTGGGAAGTAAATTTGGAAATAAATTTGGAAATTCAATACAGAAATAAATTTGTTAATGGGAAAATAAATTTGGCAATGGAGAAGTAAATTTGGAAATGGGAAAATAAATTTGGAAATGGGGAAGTAAATTTGGAAATGGGGAAATAAATTTGGAAATTTTCGAAGTAAATTTGAAAATGGGGAAATACACATTTTCGTCAGGATTTTATTTCACTTTCTGTATTTATTATCAAGTTTAAACACAAAGCCATTTTGCGGTCGTTGTGCATTATTTTATATTATTTTTGCAAAAATGTAAAAACAGACCTGTTTTTACATTTTTCATAATTGCTTGTTGTTTATTTTTTTAAATAAAATAACACAAAATGGTTTATTTCTTTGACAAATGCAAATCTGTATGTATATGATGGAAAACCTGCCTGAGGTTGAACCAACCCTATGACCACGATGTAATGAACTACCTTTTTCCAAATTGAATTCTAAAATTATTGGAAACAAGTCTGAAAACACGCATGACAATGTCAAAACAACCGTTCGTTAGGCCTAAAACGTAGGGAATCTTTTACGAAAATGAAATTTCACTTGACTTTATCTTCAAAATAATCATCCACCAGTTCCTCGTCATCATCATAATGGAGTGATTAAGCATCAAGATTCCTGTGGATGGCTGATAATTTGATTGCATTGAAGAGGATTGTAGATTTCACACGGATTAACACGGAGCGTATGTTCCCAACCGCCATTTTTAACGCCTTTATTTTTGGAGAATAACAATTTTTCCCTTAAAAAGTCCACTGCATAGAATCTCCATTGTAACTGATATGTTACCAGCGCCACCTTTCCGCCAGTGGCAAAAATTCAAGTTGCTAGGTTACGTTTCGCCTCCCGCTCCCGACAGGTGGCGATACGAAGATTTTGTTCCTTCACCGGAAATTTAACATGGGCGAGATAGGGAATTTTTCGGTCGTCGTTTTATTTCTCTGCAATCTTTGCCACAATCTTCTCTGAACACACTTTCTTAGAGGTAAAACATTGTTCTCTTTCGTTT
>JAVBJR010001015.1:0-2527 GCA_031546965.1 Dysgonomonas sp. | reverse complement strand
AACAGTAAATGTACTAGTAGTGTTTGTCTTTTAACAACTTGACTCCCACCCTAGTCAAGAGGTGCCAATGCCTGAGCAATAATTACATTAATCTTTATCACTTGTTCTTGTCAAATTTCACTGTTTCTAAGCTTTGGCTGCGTTGTGCTTTGAATGTGCTGCTTAAACACTGATACCAGTCTTTTTGCGTGTTAATTGGCAATACAATGCCATTTGCCATGGAAACCTATAGACATTTACAATTGCAGATGATGCAAGGAGATGATGTACCATTTGGAGCAAAACAGACAGCCATGTCCTACATCACACATTTTCTTGTATTTACTTAAGTTGGAATCACACGCCGTGCAGCAGGTAGCCGTCTTGGTCGAGAGTATTTTGCGGCTGAGAACATGGTGTTCGTTAAATGGGCAGAAAAGTTCAGAAAACGCAACAATCACCAGTAAATTTGAACTAGTCTAATCGTTTTATAAGAGACCTCTCTATATAGGAAACCATATATAAGTGCATACCTTGAACCCTCCCTTGAATTTCCCTATGTTATTTTGCCTCTGTATAAAGGACTTCCTTATAAGAGAAACCCCTTTATAAAAGGGCAGTTACATTTTTCCTAGAGAAATTTAGTTTTTTTTTGTTTATAAGAGTTGTCCCAGGCATCACGGTTGCATTTTGTTTTCGATTTTTCAATGAAAGTTTAGGCTAACTTAAAAATTTGGTTGGCTTCCCAACCAGCAGATACAGAGGCACAAGCTGAACATTTAAATTTATTAGAAAAATTTGCCTAAAACAGGCAATTTGTAAACACTCTTCAAACTAAAGTAACAGATTATTTGCACTAATGTTTTATGTGGTTTCAATAAAAATACATTATAAGCATACTACTACTAATACAATATCTAATGTTAGAAATAAACATATTCGAATGCTATTGCTCCTGCACTCTTAAAACTGCATGGCCACTCAGAAGACCCTTTGAGAATGCCCTGGGTGAGGAGGCAGTTATGGGTCTTCTGACCATGCATGTATACATGGTCAGTAAAACATAACTGCCTCCACACTTTTTTAAAACTAATCACTCAGAAGAGATGATGCCCTGGTTTAGGGCATTGTAGATATCAAAATTCTGCTATCACAACTCTATGTGGAATAATATGTAGAAAATTCACATGATTAGAGATTTTGATTATGTAGTCTAGTAAATTTATGGAGTCTTCCGTACCGTTGCAAAATTGAACTAAAATTGTTAATATTTGCAAATTTTTGGCTAGATTTCTGTTAAATGCACAGAAATAAATAAGAGCGCAAATAATAATATAGCGTCCTTTGAAGAAATTATATCTAATTTACTGGCGTGTGCTGCATTTTCTGACATTCAACAGTGCCCATTTAACGAACACCATGTTCACAAACGCAAAATACTCTCTACCCATACAGCTGGCTATATACCTGCCGTTCGGCACGTGATTTCACCTTAACTATTCTCTATAGTTTTCCATATATTGTCCTTTTAAGAAGTGGGTTGCTATTGCCTAAGTAACTTAAGATTGTTTGCTGCAAGTATGTTCTATCACATTTTGTGAGTGTTTCTAAGGATTTTTACTTGACACCTATGCTGCCATGATGTAAATGTTTTTACTGTTGAATATTAATATATAAAGGTCCTTGAAATTTATGCAAAATGGTCCTTGAAAACCTTAAAAAGTCCTTGAATTTTACCATTGAACTCTAGTAGACACCCTGTACCATCAACTGATTGGCCACCTAACTATCAAGTTTTCAAACTATGTGACCTTGAGTGCAGATGGGTGCGAAAACCAGCAACCTCTCAAGTTGTGAAAATCCAACAATAAAGAGTTGAAATCGGCAGTGATGAACTGGTTTAACTTGCAGGCGGCGGAATTTTATTCAGCGGGCTTAAAAAACATTTTTACAGTGTCCATGGGGCTTAAAAAATTATAGTGACTACTTTGTAAAATGAAGTGGTGATGTATAAGTTTGACACAACCGAGACGTATTTTTCCGTTAATTGGTTTTTGATTTCTACTCCATCGGCCCTTACTTTTGAAATGAGCCTCGTACGTAGCCTGTGCCAATTCTGCATCTTCTGAATTTTTATTTTTGATTGCCTTCTCGAGCCGTTTAATTTCTTCAGTTAAAAGTTTGTTTGCAGTTTTGCGCTTGTCTTTTTCCAAGTTTCACTTTACTCTGAGATCATGTTCTTCTTTTGAAATTCCTTCATTTTCCTCTTCAATTCTTTTAACATACTCCTCTTGTTTTTTCTTCTGAAACTCTTCGTCTTCGATCTGCTCTCTGGCAACATCTCTTCCTCCTTATTATTCTGATAACATTTGTTAGCACATTGAGCAAGTTATTAATGGTTTGGTATTTGGTACGAGTTCTGCCTTATTACTGTACAAATTCAAAGCGTCTTTCACTGTCATGTATGCATTCAATGTTCGTTCAGACATTGCTGTACAGTCATCTGTGAGAATTCTTCCAGTTTGAAAATATTTTCTATATCAGCACT
>JAVBJR010000850.1:0-3531 GCA_031546965.1 Dysgonomonas sp. | reverse complement strand
TGTTCGAGTAGCGAGGTTGATACAAGTGGAGCTGAGGAGTAGATCCTGCACCCTTTTATAGGGAACCACCAGACTGGTTGTAGCTGCTTGGAGGCTATTCCTCGAACTGGATTGCCAGAGTCCGCTAAGATTCTCAGAATTGATTGGCTGCGTGCCAAATGGCAGGATAGCGGCCTTGATCTCTGGCCGGTTCCTGTCAGATGTGGTGCAAGTAGTCATTATCCTCGTCAATATTGATCAACATGTTTACAGCAAAGGTTTCCCGGCAAACGAATAAATAAACAAACAAACACCATGTAAGACAAATGTATATAAACTTAGTAATAATAAAAAAGCAAACGAATAAATAAACGAAAAACAAACGACGACAAAACGACGAACTGCGCGCTTTTATCGGCGCCGTTTTTCCTGCGCGCATCTGTCGGCGCGCAACACGCATGCGCGCGATTTTGGGGAAGCGCTTTTAACGGCGCTCTTTTGGCGGCGAGCTTTTATCGGCGCGCAATACGCATGCGCGCGAAAGTGGAGAAGCGCTTTTATCGGCGCTCTTTGATCTGCGCGCTTTAGCCTTGAGCGCTAAAGACGGGGTACCTGTCCAAGCAGTTCCCCATTTATTTCCATTTATATAGTATCCACATAGTTAAGAGACCAATACGATATACATCAGAAAATAATTCCTATTTACACATTTTCAAAGGTATATTTACGGTACACACTTAATGTAACAGCTAGGTTAGTCCTAGACTATTCATACTTTGTGATGGTCTGTGATGTAAATTTCTATTAAGGAAGCCATAGCAGTGTTATTTCTTGGATTATGCAAAAATCGGTGCCACTGGGTGGACTAGAACCACCAACCTTTCAGTTAAGAGCCGAAGCCGCTAACCGATTGCGCCACAGAGTCTGCTTGCGTCAAGTTGATATTCACGTAGCACTTGGTGGAAGTAATGGAAAAAAATTGAAAATCTCAACAGTGAGATTACTTCGTCCAAACAATTACTATCAAAAATGTAATACTTACCATATGAGGTCTAAACAAAATAAATGCATGTAAAATTAACTGCACGTAAAATTCGAAGGAATTAACATTCTCGACTACAAAATTGGAATGCTGATTACAGCATTTATACAGGGTTAGACAGAAGTTTCGTCTTTTTTTAAATATCTTTAAATCTGTAAACGTTATATCAAATTTGAATAGGGGATTGAATAGGAAAGCAGGTAGGGCTATCCAAAAAACGTGTTTCGCGTGACCTTGCACTTGACATTCATGGGTTTCTAATTGCTATCTTTTTAACCATTCGAATCACATCATGTACAGTTCAAATCTGAAAGTTGCAGAGCACCTTTGGATCAGTGTGTTAAACGTTGTTTCAATGTCGTTTGAAATGCTGGCGAATTTAAAGGAATTTATTCCCCCAATGGGAGAAGTAATGCAAAGGGCCTTGCAGTGAAGCCTAACATTAGTTCTTGAACACACCACGACTACAAATGCGCATTATCTGTGTTAAATTAATGCACTACACCCACATACCAGATGCATTGGATACACATACATTTTCATACAATCCGTACGTACTGCATGTATGCATTCACACTTTACTGTGCATTTCTGTTCTGCGTAAATAACTTATTTATTGATATGCACATTAATTCCAAGGATGTAATTTTATTTGTTGCAATGTTGTGACGCGATTTAATTGTATGTATTGGTTTGCTGTACAACATACCGTAAACAATGTAGACATGCGGTGTTACATACAACAAGAGTTGAATAGAAATCAACAACCAATTAAGGAAAATGAATGTCTCAGTTGTGTCAAACATATACATTACTGCTTTATTTTATAGTGTTGTCTCCATAATTTTCCAAGCCCCTTGGGTACCGTAAAAAATGTTTTTTAAGCCCGTGAATAACTTTCCGCCGCCTGGAGTTCAGCCAGTCGATGACTGCCATATTCAACACTTCACTCTGATCTTCACAACTTGAGAGGTTGTTGATTTTCGAATCCATCTGCACTCAAGATCACAGAACTACAAGCATCAACTGGTTTTAAACTTCATCATTATATGGCCAATCAGTTCATGTTACTATGTGTGCACAATTCGTTTATCATAATTAAGGCAATTTTGGTCACTACTTTTTGAATTTTTAATTCCCAGGCGGTGGAATTTTGTGCGGGGGGTTTAAAAACATTTTTTACGGTGTCCCAGGGGCTTGGAAAATTATGTTGACTACACTGTAAAATACAGAGGTAATGTATATGTTTGACACAACCGACACATTGTTTTACCTTAATTGGTTTTTGATTTCTACTCAACCGGCCTTTATTTTTGAAATGAGCCTCATAGTTTGCTCAATCAGTTACAGCTTGTCATGTCTAAGTACCTAATTACCAAATCAACGTTATTTAAGTTTGTGTGCAATATGCATTCCCTCTGAGGCTAAACACACCTGTGCACGATATGTGTTAGAATTGGTAATTGCCAAAATTTTAAAGACTAATGTTTGGCTTCCATGCATAGCACTCGGCATTACATCTCCCATTGGGGAAATAAATTCCTGTAAATTCGCCAGCATTTCAAACGACTTTGAACTTTTTATGATGATTTCGCACTAATTTGAAATTGGTAAGTTTGTTCATATTTAGGCTAATTGACCCCTTTCATTGTTCTGTCATTGGCTGAAAAAATGTCCGAAATATGGCGTATTAAGTGAGAAAACTTGTTTTCAGCCGATCAGATTGCATAGTTTACCTCACTTCAGCCTCCATTTTAGCAATGGGAGGTGCTTAGTGAAAATAGTCAATTGTTTTTAAATGTTTCAATGCGATGGGCATAATTAACATTTGAAAAGCGCTTCAAAAGCATAAATGTAGTTACACAATTATTACAAGGGCCCGTCCGGGATTTGAACCCAGGACCTCACACACCCAAAGTGGGAATCATACCCCTAGACCAACGGGCCACACTCCCACTAACTCTGTTCAATGTAAGAATGATATAAATTTCCATAACCTGGATTGCTACATTGATCCGCATAATTTTAATGTGATTATACGATTTATGTCATCTAATCTGATCATATGCCATGACAATATTTTCGTCATACGTGAAGAACAAATTAAGGTTTAGCAAATCAGTTTGCTGTGGTCCATACAACATGTGGGTGCAATTTGAAGAGACATTCACATACCATTTCAACCTTCGCTGGACAGATAGCTGTGAAATAATTCAAGCACAATGAAGGTTATAGTATGTATATCTCCAGTGCATATCATGTATAGGATTTTCAAACAGCTGGCTTAAGCAGAATGCTTAAATGTAGAGTTCTATAAAATATCGGCGTAATACATTTCAGTGTGCTTGGTAAAATCGTATTTAAATCCCGACACATATAACAATTAATATTAAAACTTACTTTATTTAAACCATGACGTTTGTAAGTGTTGACTTGCCCCAAAGTTTCCGACACTGGGTGGACTCGAACCACCAACCTTCCAGTTAACAGCCAAAAGCGCTACCCAATTG
>JAVBJR010000616.1:0-2517 GCA_031546965.1 Dysgonomonas sp. | reverse complement strand
CCATTTCAAAGCTTTTTGACTGCTGTGCCTTCCGACCCCCATAGCCATCCTGCGGGATAATCGAGACGGTCTTAGGCTTGAGTATGTGTGTTCGGAACACCTTGTGACACACGGACGCTATGGTGACGGAGCTGAACGGATCGACTTGCGGAATTTCAAGGAACTGTTTGCGGAACTAACAAACAAAAAGGCATTAATTTGGAGAACAAAATAACAATGATTAACACTATACTTACTATCATGCAGGCCTCTTTTAATATTTGTACGTCGGAATTGCAGTACGCTAGTAACTCCGCCTTTAGGTTGAACGTTTTTTTTTGTTGTTTTGCATACCATTCCGTGAATAATGTGTAGTTGCCCACGGACATGGTATCTGCACGTAATAAGTGGGATCTGGAAGGGGACCGTCATAATCCTGGTTGTCAACCTTGTTGAAGAAACGCGGGAAGTAGCCTTTCTTCAACTCTGTTAATCCAAACGTTGCGGGGAACTTTGCAAGAGCCATAGGAAGGAACGAGTGGGAATCTAAAAAGGTGAGTTGAAGTCTGGAACGTTGATGGATAAGATCTTCAGGCCGGTCTTGATCGGTTCGATAAACTTTTTGTTCTCGTGGAGATATTCAAGGATCAAATACGAGTCATACGCTTTCGCATAATGCACAATGCAAACTTTTTCCCGCTGGTAGTTGAATCCGCAATTTTCTTAAAAATCCAGTCGCAGGAGTCATTGCGACAGTTTCGACCACAAAATTCTTTGTGCAGGTCATCCTCCCCCTTGCAAACTACAAGGTTTGGGATGTGGGTACCCATCTCTTGCATACATTCGAAGTCAAAGAAGAAGTATGCAGGAGGTATCTTCGATTGTTTCCAAGTAAGTGTTTCAGGAATAGTTCGTGTATCTGGTCAATGTGGCTTAGTTCTGGGTGACTTGTCCATACCTTGGCAGAATAGTGTAATGTTTTCCTTCTCTTTGGACTTTGTCTCATGGCTACCGGTTGGCAAACCATCACCTTTACTGTCGGAGTTCTTGAATTCCATGGGTTGTGTTTTCACTTTATGGCAACTGTTGTCGCGCTCACTGTTCTTACTGGATTCTACCCAATCGTATGGTTCTTCATCTTTGGTGTTTCCCATCAATTGTTTAACACTTTCCGATGTCGCTCGCAGTGTTCTCTGTATTGCATCTGATCTCATGTCTTCTGTCTCATGCCTTCGGTCTGTCCTAGGAAGTTGGAATTCACATCGTCTTATAAGGCGTATCTTTCCTGGGTCTAGCTTGTTCAAAGGAGTTTTCTAGCTATCCTGCCAGCTTGCAATGTGTTTTCCCCCAGGTGTTCTCCGGTTTCCCCATCTTCTAATTAACTAGAATACCTTCATAGGTATTCGCTGTAGGCCCTCAAAAATTATGCATTAAAAATGCTTGTGTGCAACCTATATGGGTTTACGGACTACGGGTTAGCACGCTTGCTTGTTTGCGAAGTTAATGAATAGGATAGGAGGGGGTCCCTGGGTTAACACACTTGCTAGTGTATATGACCCGTTACCAACAGGGTTATTATTATAAGTTTTATCTTATTTTCAATGTAAGGGACTAACCTTTCATCTTTGGTCTGGACTCTAGCATCAACCTTCTCTCGCCTTTCACAGAAGGTATACGTATGGTGTAATTCTTGCAAAAACTATTTTCCTTTCATCCCAAGTTAAATCTGAACCTCTTATATTCTGATACCAATCCCTTGCACGGTTTTGCAATTTGAAAAAGGCCTGTGAAGTCTGAAACTGGAGGTCCAATTTTCTTTATCTGCTATTCTTTCGAAATCTAAAAGCCATTCCCTATAGTCCGGTCGAGATACCAAAGTCCGTGCACCGTTTAGGGGGGACCTTTTTTTATGATTGCAATTCATTTTTGACATGTTAAAGTGGCAATTTAGCGTGGGTGCCACTTTTACATTTTTGGCGTTTGCCCACCATTTTGAAAAATGGCGGCTTGCCTTCACGATATGAGTAAATACGTGTATCTCCCAAACTATGTTGCCAATTTTAATAAATAAGGTACCGTTGGAAAGGTAGTAAATTTCTCTATGCATTTCACTATAACATAAAGGGATAAATGCGAAGAAAATGATATTTTATTACAAAACATGTTTTATACGAATTTATACCATTATTATTCAGAAGTAACATAGATGAGAATTACATGAAAGGTACAACATTAATTCCGTATTACATGAAATGTGCAATATTAATGTCATATTACATGAAAGCCACACCAATCACTGAATTCATCTGTATCACTGTCTTCCGTGAATGAATCATATACAGGGACGGGGAACAATACTTGGATGTCCAGTTCAGGCTGATGAGGGAGGATTTTGTGGGACCTCTCAGGAACAGGATCAGAAAGTACAGAGAAATTGTTGGGGCAGCAGCCACAGATAGGGGTACAAAAAATTACAATTTACAGGGCCAAGTCGATAAGTAGACCTTAATATTCCCCAGAACCTGATTGCAGGAATAA
>JAVBJR010000795.1:0-3209 GCA_031546965.1 Dysgonomonas sp. | reverse complement strand
CCAATCCGCCAGGCGGCGCTGTCTCTTATAAATAGAAGCCAGTTACCAGCGCCACCTATTAACGCGACCGACACCGCGTCGAGCGGTCGTCGCTCTGACGGCCCTCGATCGAATCTCCGATCGGCCGTCGCTCATTTCTCTTTCATTTCAACCAATTTAACCGTCGTAATGCTTTGTCAACGCCATCGGTGAACTCCTCTGGACTTCCCTATCATCCACACCGATCATCGTTTCCATTTTCGAAGAGATAACTCGAAAAACATGGAATTTGAAGCCGGATCTTGTTCCGCAGCAACTACCGCTACCGCTACCGGCGGAGACGAAGATTCGGAAAGTGAGTGCGAAACCGAGCCTGCTAAATCATTCCACAGGAGGATATCGACTAATAAAGAAATCAAGACATCGGTGAGTCTAATTCCCATTGAAATCCGTTTATTTTTCCGATTACAACGACCAAAAAACGTATTTTTCCCCCGGACAACTACCGGAATCACTATGAAGTAGCGGTTGTTGTTCGGGAGCGGTTTCGGTAGCTATAAACGTTCGATCGCTTTTCCTGTTTTTCCCAGCGACTTTTCCACGTGGCTTTTTTATCCAACACGCTTCTTTCCCACTTATATAACGATTTAAACGATGATTTACCGGTTTTTTCCCGGAAATTTTAAAAATTTCTAACGATTTTTCGAACGTTTTTGAATTTTTCTCGAATTCCAACGGTCATTTTTCGCTAACTTTTCGTTAAATCCGCATCCATCCGCTGTTTAATTCGGTCCAATCGTGTACAGTGAGGTTGTTTCTAGTTAATTACATCCCTCTGGTGTTTCTTTTAACCCTATTTCTTTTTATTTACCCGGTTTTAGTGCGGAATTTTGATTAAAAATTCGCCAAATTGCTCTCTAGCTCCGTTTGTTGAATTATTAATGAAGCTTCTGGTATTAATCTTGTTTGCTTGATGTATAATCTACGTTGTGGCATCAATTAGCCGTGTTTTCGTATTAAATAGAGTGAATTAAACACGCGAATTCCCGGTTTTTTAATGGAATTTTAAAGGAAACCGCTACCCGGTAGCGGTAGCGGTTCGTAACCGAATTCAAATTACGTTTTGTTGGACAGACAGACCACAAAGCAAATTTTGGACGTTGGTCTTGTTTGTTTTGGTGCTATTTATAAGTTGCTGTTTTGAATAATAATCGTTCATGAATTCATTTATTTACATATCTTGAAATAGTTATTTATTTATTTAAAATATAAAATTTTAAATGTTGATTTAATTGTCTGTTTTTGATTATTGTATAATTTTAATGTTATTGTGTAGTAATGGATTTTATTTTAATTATTAATATTTTATTTATTCGTCATATTTGATTTTACTTGTTGAATTTTTATTGTATTTATTTATTATAGTTTATTTTACTTATTTTATTTATTTATTTATTGTAATATTTTATTTATTTCATTAATTGTTTTACTCATTTTATTTTATGCATTTATTTTATTTATTCATATTTTATTTTACTTTATTACTTTTATAAATTGTATTTATTCATTAATATATTATTTTACAAAATTTTGCTAATTTTTCTAATATTATTTTTTACTAATTTCATTTTATGCATTTATTTTATTCATATTTTATTTTACTAAAATTTTACTAATTTAATTTTACTAATTTAATTTTTTCCATTTATTTAATTTTTCATATTTTACTTATTTTATTTATTCATCATATTTTATTTTACTAAATTTATTTATGAATTTATTTTACTTTACTAATTTTATTTAAATGTATTTATTTTATTGTGCTTTATTTTATTTCATTTTATATATTGCATTTTATTTAAATTATTGCATTTTATTTATATTATTACATTTTATTTATATTATTACATTTTATTTAAATTATTGCATTTTATTTAAATTATTGCATTTTATTTAAATTATTGCATTTTATTTATATTATTACATTTTATTTAAATTATTACATTTTATTTATTTCATATTATTTATATTTTATTGCATTTATTTCGGTTAAAATTACAGTTAAAATGACAGTGTGACCTGCACATATATATAAAAACAAATAAAAACAAAGAAAACATTAAAACAAAAACAAAGATGGCGTCTGTTTGTATACAAACACCAATAGAAAACAACGGTTATCTTTGGAAAGCTGAAATAGGTCATAAACAGTTTATAAAAGTGAACTTGTGTAATTTCCCACCAGGTGGCGTTGTCAAAATACAATTTAAACTACTTACTAAAAAATCATTTATAATTATGATAAAAATTCTTAAAAAATCTGAACAAATTCCAAGACGTTCTTATAATGTTACTACTTAAGTTTGTAATAATGTTTTGATTTTATAATCGGTTTTTGGGTGTTTAAAATCGGTTTTTGTGATTTTAAAATAGGTTTTTAGACAGTTTAATGGCAAAAAAATTGGTTTTTGGGAATTTTAACTGGATTTTTCTCTGGATATTATTTGTTTGTTCTATGTTTGATCACTGTATTGATTTTATAATCGGTTTTTGCTGTTTTAAATCAGTTTTTGCAGTTTTAAATCGGTTTTTGCAGTTTAACAACGGTTTTTAGACAGTTTATTTACATTTTGAAGTTGCAATAATTCAGTTTTTGTGATTTTTAAAAAGATTTGTTTACTGGATTGTGATTTATTTTTGATGTAGGACGTTTTTATAATAGTGTTTTGATCTTATATTACTGTTTTAGATTTTATAATCGGTTTTTAGACAGTTTATTAACATTTTGAGGTTACAAAAATTCAGTTTTTGTGATTTTAAAAGTGGATTGTGATTTATTATTGATGTAGGACCTTTTCATAATAATGTTTTGATTTGATTATACTGTTTTGTGTTTATAATCGGTTTTTGCTATTTTAAAATCGGTTTTTGCGATTTTAAAATCGGTTTTTAGACAGTTTATTTACATTTAGATGTTGCTAAAATTCAGTTTTTAATATTTATAAATGGATTTTTCTCTGGGTTGTTATTTATTTTTTGATTTAGGACCTTTTCATAATAATGTTTTGATTTTATAATCGGTTTTTGCAGTTTAAAATCGGTTTTTTGATAGTTTATTTTCATTTTTAGGTTACAAAAATTCAGTTTTTGGGATTTTTAGAGTGGATTGTGATTCATTATTGATGTAGGACGTTTTTATAATCCTGTTTTGATTTTATAATCGGTTTTTG
>JAVBJR010000499.1:0-3944 GCA_031546965.1 Dysgonomonas sp. | reverse complement strand
CAGAAGGAGAAATCCCTAACGAAGGTCCACAGACTGGTCTTCGGCAATGGCAGCTCAAGACAGTCCTCGGGTACTGGTCCTGCAGGCCCCAGTATTCCAATGGTTGGTGTCAAGATGGCTTGAAGGTGGCTTGTCAGTGGCTTGATGATGAAGTGGTAGCTTTCCCCAAATGGTGGCTCCGTGGGAATCCCAGGGAGAAAATCCAGTGTTAGTGTTGTACAACTACTAGATGGAATAGGAAGTGGTTTTACCAGGTTACCTCAGTTGCTGGCCAAACAACTTGGCAACAATTCCTTTGGGTGTGACCAAATCCGATGGGTCTGATTGATGGTGGATGCAGGTTTGCCGTAGTTGTATGATGGTACCCAGATCAGGAGCTTTTGGGGAGTGTAGTCACTAGTCGAGAGTGGCAACTGGAGTGAGCCATCAGCCAAACAGAGCCAGGGTATTTAAGGGTTTGGAGGAGGTCAAAGTGGAAGGTGGAGTCTTGATAGGTGAGGTTGCATTCTTGGAATTTTTGCGGGTGGTTGAATCACCCAACCAGTTTAAGTGGACTTCGATGGGATTGCATAAGAGTTCAGAACAAAGGAAAGGGGAAAGAAGTTAATTGACCTCTTTCACCATCACACATGTAAATATAGAATAATACATGTTCGATACATAGCATGCGTTTTGTTACATTGTGGGTTTCATCTTTTAGTTATAAAGGATTTGTAGTTTCATTTGTAGTTCCATTTGTTGTTCCACACCTAGCTAATAGGAAGGTGTAGGTAGATACCCGCTTGGTGGTGCTGCAATTTTCGACGCCCTGGCGGCAGAAACCAGCAACTTCTGGTTGCTTCTGGCCGGTTAATCGTGCGACCAAGTACGTAGCTTTTAAAACCAGGTTTTGTTCGCAAATAATTCAAAACCTATACGTGTTCTTATGAACGATTGTGTCCTCTTTCTTTTGAGCCTATTTTCAAGACGATTGATTCAACAGATAACGTTCTACGAATTTATAAAGGATTTTTGTTTCCACTGGAAAACCGGTTAAAACTTCGTAACTTGAGAACCGTTGCTCCAATCGTCTCGAGACAAATTTAAAACGAAAGAAAACGTAATTTTACCTTAGCAAAACTGTGTTTTAGAGGGATTCTGCCACAAATCTCCGTGCCATAATGTTGCGAATGTGAAATTGTTATCTCTTCAATGTTATGCAAACAACCACACGTTGTACATTTCGGCTACCAGGGGGCGCATAAGCCCTATGGGAAATCAAAACGGAGTTAACGTCCCTACTTCCCTCACGAGCAACGAATTGTCAGCCGTTTGCCAGCACAAGCGAGCACAATATGCTGCAAGATGTGTGACCAATGCTCGCACGAATTTCAAGCGAATCCTTCTGGTGCTCGATCCGGTGCTCCACTCTGTGTGCACAGGCGAACAGGAGCACTTCCGTTCGTTCGCGCTGGTTCGCTAGGTGTGTAGCTGGCTTAACTGCAATTGTCGTTCCATTTGTAGTTCCATTTGCAGTTCCATTTGTCTTTCCATTTGTCGTTCCATTTATAACTGCAATTGTAGTTTCAATTGCAGTTCCATTTGTAACTGCAATTGTAGTTTCTTTTGTAGTTCCATTCATAGTTCCATTTGTAGTTCTATTGGTCTTTCCATTTGTCGTTCCATTTGTAAGTGCAATTGTCGTTCCATTTGTCGTTCCATTTGTAGCTGCAATTGTCGTTCCATTTGTCGTTCCATTTGTAACTGCAATTGTCGTTCCATTTGTAGTTCCATTTGTGTACATTAGTTTTGTAGTTACATTTGTAGTTCCATTTGCCATTCCATTTGCCATTCCATTTGTAACTGCAATTGTCATTCCATGCATTTGTAACTGCAATTGTAGTTCCATTTGTAGTTCCATTTGTAGTTCCATTTGTCATTCCATTTATAACTGCAATTGTAGTTCCATTTGCTGTTCCATTTGTAACTGCAATTGTAGTTCCATTTGCTGTTCCATTTGTAACTGCAATTGTAGTTCCATTTGTAGTTACATTTGTCATTCCATATGTTGTTCCAATTGTAGTTACATTTGTCATTCCATATGTTGTTCCAATTGTCGTTCCATTTGTAGTTCCATTTGTGTACATTAGCTACAATTGTAGTAACATTTGTATACTAGTTTGCAGGTCAACGTTGAAAACATCAAATTCTTTTTTGAAATGCAGGTGGACCGAATTGCTGGAGTGTATGGAGACAAATTCGAACAGTGTGTGCATATTCGGCGATTTTTCATTGAAATATTCTAGAATTCAGATGTGACTATTTTTGTTGGTGTAAGCTTACTGGGAGCAAACAGGACAGAAATGGAATTTGATGGTTTCATCGTTGACCTGCAAACTAGTATAGTTACATTTGTTCACGAATTCTACGTTTGGATGGTGCACCCCCAGTACAGCTCCCTGTGTTTTTTTTTAAACATTCTTTGAGGTGTTTTGAGTGTCTTAGTTGTGTCATATTTTTCATAACCTTTTTGGTTTTATTGTGGAAAATAAAAAAGGTTGTTATTGACCTGCATGTGCATGACACAACTAAGACACTCAAAACACCTTAAAGAATGTTAAAAAAAATTGCGGTAAAAATGGGATCACAATTATTATGAAATAAACGTGGATGAATGTCACCCATGTGAATACATGGAAAAGTCAGCGCAACTTGGTGAACAAAGAGGGCGAGGCCAAAGGGGTAGCACATGCTCTTAAATGTGATTTGACAGGGTAAAATAGCGAATTGCTAATTTGTATAAAAATCGCGGGAAACGATAGTAAACAGTGAATAATATTGTCCTGAATTTGCAGTGATTGGAAAAATTATTTCTTAACCCTGGAACACTCGGGTGAAGTGTTTTTCAATTCCACTCACATGGCGTCTAGTGGACGCCAACTACTAATTAATTATCCATTGATTCCTGATTGCACAATAAAAATATTTATGATTTCAGAAATTTTCTTAATGTTACTGCACTCCAATTAACATATAGTTTAAAGCAATACAAAATTTTATTAGTTTATTGTAAATTGTGCGAATCATAGGTATGCAATATGTAGTAAAATCAATTCGAATCCAATATCACAGAAAGAATTCAATTAAGATGTTAACAAAAGATAGTTAATGTTGTCTTCTAATTCCAACTAATTTGGATAAATTACTAATATAAAAAAATAAAATTCACGGTTCCTATAGCATAAATTTATATTACATTATACAGAAAAACGCACACCAAACCGGCATCTGTCAACTTTAAGCACTTCTCGAAGACACTAATGCTCAAATACCTGAACAAATCATAATTTAAAAGGTGCTAGGGATGTTTAAATGAAGGGACAAGTTTCCCAAAAAATATTAAAGCATATTAGCTTCAATTTTTAAATGTGTGGTGTCCAGGAGACGCCAACTCGAGTGTTCCAGGGTTAAAGGAGAACTGAACTGGTTTTGTAACCCCCATTGAAACTTTGTCCAGTAGCTGAAAACATGTCAATAAACACGTTGGTGGTGTCAGAAAAATTTTCTGAAATTTATTCGCAGTGCGATTTGCGATATGCGCCAACTAAAATTATGTCATCGGAGGCAAAACGTTCGATTTTTTCCGAATTTAGCATTGAAAAGTCCCGCGAGTCCCTAAACCACGCCTCTTTCTGTCTACGTCATAGCTCAGTTTTCTTAACATATCTAAGCCAATATTTGTCGGATTACGAAACGGGAAGTGGCAAACAGTTTTTATCTTTCATCTTCATGTTTATTGAAGAAAATTGGCATGTCAAAAATCAGTTCAGTTCTCCTTTAAAGGACATCTAGCACGATTTTGTAACCCCACCTAAACTGCCTTCCATATCAATGTGTACTTGATAACAAACAGTAGAACATAAATTTTATGTAAATCAACCAATTATTCACTGAATTGTGACCTG
>JAVBJR010000647.1:0-4629 GCA_031546965.1 Dysgonomonas sp. | reverse complement strand
ATTTTGTGTAAGCCAGCGAATTTGGGTGAATTTTGCTCGCTACATGTTTTGCTAGAATGCCTCACTGCTCGTGTCATGCAGTGAAGCAAGTGTGTCACCACATGGTGAATGGAAGGAAAGCAGCGGTTAAGGCGTATTTGACGATATGCTGACAAGAAATAACATGGGGAAGGACTGATAGTGCAGTGCAATCATTTATTAACACAGCAGCTAGCTGCCTGCATGGAAGTTTGTGTGAACCAAAGTGTAATGAAAGGATAAGTAATGCATTAACAAACAATACAATGGCATCTCTCGTACCAACATTACTAAAAGTGTTGAAAATGCTCACCATTTACAACTATGCAATGCTGCTCTCGAGCAATATCATTCCTGGAAACGTTTTCCAACACCTCATTGGTAACACTGGTACATACATATACATTGCACTCTCTGTTGAAGATCATCAAGTGATTTGGGTGGCGTTTCATACACTACACAAATCATGTAACCCCAAAGAACGGAATCAAGTGGGTATCTTGTATGATACAAACGAGCACCTGCTGCAGCATTGTGGTTACATTCCCCATACATTGTGACCATATCCAACATCTCAGTGAATGTTTTACTTGTTGCCGACGCTTGCATTTCGGTGACCTTACTATCTCTCATGCAGTACAAACTTCAGTTGTTGATTCCTTGGTCTGTTATGAACAGATTTTTAAGATTACTTTTTTATTATGACCATAGTCTTACACAGGGTAAGAGGGGAGCAATGGGGCCTATGGGGGGCGTGTCTTCAAACCAGTTCCCTTTCAAGACGACTTTAATTCCTGGAAGAGTTCAGCAAATTTGGACCCACCCTCCAGATCACGCCCCCTTGTTCCTTAAAAATTCATGCCTTTTTCAAAGGGAACTGGTTTGAAGACACGCCCTCCATAGGCCCCATTGCTCCCCTCTTACCCTGTGTAAGGGTATAGTGTGCCATGCTTCACATATCCCCAATTGAAGCTACCTATCCATTATCGAAATTAAAGATTTCAGAAATTGGAACGGCATGTTCCAAATTACTTTGGTCGACAACAACTGCACCGTTGCACTGCCCATAGCCTGTACATTATGTTCCATTTACCAACCTACACAATTTGCCCACGGATTGGAAAATATAAGGGGTTCAAAGGACTTTTGAATCACCCTGTATATAGGTATTTAATCTTTATTAAACCTTATTTACTTCACTTAATCCAGTGTTGGTGCGCAATTTATTTCGCGATTGGAACAGCCCCGCGGACCGGGTTGTTACAGTCCTCTGTTCAGGGATTTGAAGGCTGTAGGCTGTACAAGAGGCTCCTCAGGTGAGGTCATTCTCATACCATAGCCGACCAGACGACTGGCTTGCTGAAGCTCGCTCCACGCCTTTTATAGCATCTGCAGTTGGACGATTCCAACTCGAGAGGGGCACTTGTCCATAGATGTGTCGCTAGCGCCGCCACCGGAAGGGGGAAGCATAATGCATTAACGGCGCTTCCCGTGGTAGGAGTTCGACCTAGTCGACTCCCGTTCTCCTAGCCGGAGGGGGTATAGTGTCCTTAGCCTTCGGACAGCTATAGCATGAATCACTCGGACTCGGTTTTCGGTAAATATGTGCCAATTTATTACTCCAAGCAATAAACTCCTGGCATTAGGCTGCTGATCCTCCAAAACGTGCTCGAAATTAACTGCCCAAATCCAAACTGGCAATTAGTTGGTGCCCTTGCCTTGTTAAATGGGTTTCCCTCGCTTCGCCATTGCTGGGAGCCAAGGAGAAACCCAATGAAAGATGATAAACCTCACTCTAAGAGGTGATACTAGGAACGAACTCGAGTCTCGAAAGCACTCGAGTTTTACTGAGGCCACAAATTACCGTTCATTGGTTGAATTTGTGGCCAACAGAAATCGCCAAAGCCGTTGCCATGCCAATTGATTGGCTGGCCGCAATCGCGTTTTTTCTGTCTATACGGACGTTAGCCACGCCGTTTTTTATGTCACCACGTGACAGGTGGGGGGTTGCTAGGCAACCGACTAAATATCGCGAAGTGGCACCAACCAACGCTTCCTTAAATGACGTTTTCGGGGGTGGGCGTGGGAGGTAAGACCTCGGGTCGTTACAACTGACCATAGAAAATGTTTTGCTGATTTTAAATTTCATAGTAGTAAATTTCCGTGTAATTCCTCCAAACCGTTGTGAATTAGCTTTTTTTGCAAATAATGCGAATGTAATAATAGATTATTTAGTTTTGGTTTTAAAGGGGCAAATTCTGAATATCAAATATAACATAAAGATAAAAATACAACATAATTTTGCTAAATTTCTATGAAAATTGAGGTCCAATGTTCAAAAATACGTATTTAAATTATTAAAATCCCTCACAAATGAACAAAATTGTATTGTATAGATAATATGTTCATTTTGAACTGGGACATTAAAACAATTTTGTCAGTTAAAAATAAATATTGCCTACGCAATACCATATAATTAATCAACAACTCTACAAAAGTTTTACATGCACTGGTTTTTATTCTTGATGAGATAATTTTGAAAAAATACAGTACTGAATAGTTATTTAATAATGTTGCGGATTGTTGTAAAAAATATTTCGAAACAAATTGTAACAGGTTACACCATATAAACTTCACAATCTGCCACAACAAATTCTTTTAGAAAACTATGGGATATAAATTGTAGGCAAAAGTATACTAGTTCGCATAAAATTCAATTTCTGTGCTGTTTGCTACCAGTAAGCTGCCACCAAAAATAGTCCCATCTGAATTCTATAGAATATTTCAAGGAAAAATCGCCGAATATGCACAAACTGTTCGAATTTGTCTCCATCCGCTCCAGCAATTCGGTCCCCTGCATTCCAACCAGGATTTTATGTGATCAACCTTGACTTGCGAACTAGTATACAAATTGTTTGGATTTCATTTCTAAATTTAGGCATATATAAACAGGCACTTTTGCTGTTTTCACTCGCGGTCTACAGTTGTTAAAAATTTTTGCCGATATAGTTGAGCAGCCATCTGCGCCAAATTATACATTTGCTTCACGTATGTTTTTATCAATAAAATTAAAATGTGGGGAGTCAGGATAAAAATGTCAGTTTTTGCACAATAATCCCAATCACAAAAGGTTGCAAAATTACCGTTTGATTACTTTTGATTTGCGAGCAAAAAACTATAAAATTGTCTATGTATGCCTGTATTTTGAATTCCATTAAAAAACTGATTCCTTCATCCAAAATAGTTTTATTCCATAGTTTAATAAAACGTATTGTTGTTGCTGGTCATGATGTTTATACAGGGTGGAACAAAAGTCCCAATTTTCCGAAAATAACTCGGTAAATATGCACAATACATGATTGGACACTGAGTGGGGAAAGGATCGTTATGAAATGGGCCATCCACTTGGCATGACGGGAATGACCTTGGACTGCGATTTCAAAATTATTGGAAGTCTAATTCCTTAACCGGAAGAGATAGGTGACATGTGTCAATTGGAAAGTTGTTCAGCACCATCAAATTTGTACGGAAATGCTTGATTTAGTAATTTTGAAAAAACGGCATGCGATTTAAGTGGAGTTTGCAGGCCGGCAGTGGATGCATCCAGTCCTGTGGCATTCTTGCAGTGAAGCGCTCCACCACACTAATCCAGAGTAGTGGGTGATTTTTTGGATTCCGAGTTCCACGACAACTGGATTGGGCGTGGAGGACATTTGGCCTGGCCAGCACGGTCACCAGACCTAAACCCACTCGACTACTTCTGTTGGGGCTTTGTTAAGGAAAAAGTGTACATAACGCCTCCGGCGTCTCCGCAAATTTTTTTACAAAATCGCACCAGGAATGCAATTTATTCCATACCTGTCGAAACGTTGCATCATGTGCGCCAGTCACTTGTTGTATGCTGTATGATGTGTATTGCTGGTTAGGGATGTCGTGTGGAGCACATTTTGTAATGTTCTCCATTAGGGAGATTTCATTTTGTATGATGTCATGAAATAAATGCCCCATCAACATGAATGATTGCTATTTAGGAGTAATATGGTTTTGCCACACATGTACACATTTGCAATTCACACGTCATCATGTGCAATGTCACCGACTTGTGCAATACCCATGTCAGGTATTAGTTAATGGCCTGCAGCAGTGTATGCTACGGGACAGGATGCTTCCACTGCAATGCATGCTACCTGCCTGCAAACCCCACTTAAATCGCATGCCGTTTTTTCAAAAATTACTAAATCAAGCATTTCCGTACAAATTTGATGGTGCTGAACAATTTTCCAATTGACACATGTCACCTATCTCTTCCGGTTAAGGAATTAGACTTCCAATAACCTTGAAATCGCAGTCCAAGGTCATTCCCGCCATGCCAAGTGGATGGCCCATTTCATAATGATCCTTTCCCCACTCAGTGTCCAATCATGTATTGTGCATATTTACCGAGTTATTTTCGAAAAATCAGGACTTTTTTTCCACCCTGTATATCAGATTATGTATGGATCATAAGCTTTAAGTTTTATTAGCCGTTGCAAAAAATACCTGTTTTCAAAAAATAACTGCTGTTTTGTGCCATAAAATGGTAAAAACCACCGTTTCATGGCACAAAACTGA
>JAVBJR010001083.1:0-20032 GCA_031546965.1 Dysgonomonas sp. | reverse complement strand
ATACGCCCCTACGGGTTATTCCGACACAAAATTATAGCCATACCCTGTTCTGTTGATAATATGGTCGCCATATACCCCGATCTTTTTTCTTAAACGAGCGATATGCACATCTACCGTTCTTTCTAAGACAATACCGTCGCCCTCCCATGCTTTGGCTAGAATATCAGATCGGGAAAATACCTTACCTGTATTTTTTACCAAAAGCGTAAGTATGTTGAACTCGGTTTTAGTCAGATCGATGGCTGCACCGTTTACCGAAACTATTTTCATATTCATATCGATGTTGAGGTTGCCAATACAAAGGTTGTCACCATCATTTTTTTGCACTACAGGTAATGAAGTACGTTTCAATACGGTTTTAACCCGTGCAATGACTTCTTTTATGGAGAAAGGTTTCGATATATAATCGTCTCCCCCGATCGAAAAACCGGTGAGCATATCGTTCTCCGAGTCTTTGGCTGTAAGGAATATAATGGGTGTATAGTTACCTGACTTTCGCAACTGATCAGCCATTTTAAAGCCTGATATTCCGCCCATCATTACGTCGAGTAATATCAACCGATGATCGGGTGTAAGCTTTTTGAGGGCTTCTTCTGCCGACTCTGCTAAGTCTATTTTATAACCTTCGTTCTCGAGATTGAACTGGAGAATTTCGCGGATGTCTATTTCATCATCCACAATAAGTATCAAAATATCGTTATTCGTCATTGTTTCCATGTCTGATGTCTTTACCTTCGGTTAAATAGATGGTCGATTCAGCAATATTGGTTGCACTGTCGCCAATGCGTTCGAGGTTTTGCGATATGGCATTCGTATTCATTATGTTCATTATCTGTTCTTTCGTCAAATTTTTATTAGCGAAAGTACTTTGTAACGATTCGCTGATCTGATAAAACATATGATCTACTTTATCATCGTCTTTTATTGTTTGATACGCTAAGCGGCTATCTTCGTTCGAAAAAGAGAAAATGGCATTGCGTAACATTTCGTCTACCATTTTCAGCATTTTGTATATCTGCTTCTTTTCTTCTTCAAAATCGGGTTGACTTTGATAGGTTGTTTTTGTGTAGTGAATTACATTTAGCAACATATCGCCCACTCTTTCGAGATTGGTGGTTACATCCTGATAGGTAATTATCAGCCTAAGATCGGCGGCTTTAGGCGAAAACTGAAAGATAGAGAAAACTACTTCTTCGCGTATCTTGATTTCGAGCCTGTCCATAATTATTTCGTTGGCTTCGGCTTCTTCATAAAGTGCTTCTAGGGTTGGGTCTTGCAATACTTTTTCGGCAATCTGCATTTGTAATAAGGCAGTACGCGACAGTAGCTCAAAATCATTGAGCAATACCGTAAGTTGTTTTAGTTTTATATTGGCTGTCATGCTATATTAGTTACAAGTTTTTAGTTACGAGTTACAAGGTAGCTCCCCACCCAGCCTCCCCAAAGGGGAGGAGCTAAAACGCCCTCTCTGTACCCCCTCTCCTTTGGAGAGGGCTGGGGTGAGGTGCCTTTGGGGAGGCTGGGTGGGGTGTTATCCGAATACTCCTGTTAAGTAATCCTCTGTACGTTTATCTTTTGGTTTGGTAAACATTTGTTTGGTGGTACCATATTCTATCAGTTCGCCTAAGTACATAAACATCGAATTGTCTGAAATACGGGCTGCTTGCGACATATTATGTGTAACAATCACGATGGTGTACTGTTGTTTCAGTTCAAGAATCAAGTCTTCGATTCTGTTTGTAGAGATGGGGTCGAGTGCCGATGTGGGTTCGTCCATCAACAGTATTTCGGGTTTCAAGGCAATGGCACGGGCAATGCAGAGGCGCTGTTGCTGTCCTCCCGAAAGGAAGCTGCCTTTTTGGGTCATCGAATCTTTTACTTCGTCCCAAAGAGCAACGCTTTTTAAACTGTTTTCTACAATTTGATCTTTTTCCGACTTACTGAGTCCTACGCCATTTAATTTATACCCTGCCAATACATTGTCATAAATGCTCATGGTGGGAAATGGGTTGGGGCGTTGAAATACCATACCCGCCAAACGTCTTACGTGCATGGCGTTCATGTCGAAAATATTTTCGCCTTTCAGTAATATTTCTCCCGTTGTTTTAATATCCGGATATAAGTCGTGCATCCGGTTTATAGCTCTCAGAAGGGTACTCTTACCACACCCCGAAGGTCCCATAATAGCGGTTACAGTATGCTCACGTATGCCTGCATTTACGTCTTTGATGGCTTTCTTTTCGGGACTGTAAGATACCGAAACATCTTTCAGTTCGAGAATATATTTATCGTTATTTATTGAATTTTCCATTTTTTAGCAATGCTTTTAGCAAAAAGATTTATACCTAATACAACTAACAAAAGTAATAGGGACGAAGACCATACCAACGGTGCTAAGTTGGGGTCGTTATAAAATTCCCAAATAAGCAACGAAATCGCACTAGTGGGTTCGGTTACAGTCCAATTAACAGTAGATGCCCCCAAAACGGTAACGAGCAACGGGGCGGTTTCTCCCATCACCCTCGATACGGCAAGAAGCGACCCCGTAAATAATCCTCCAAATGCCGAAGGTACAAGTATTTGCAATACAACGGATGTATACGAACCGCCCAATGCCAATCCGGCTTCTTTAAGGGAGGTCGGTAGCATTTTGATGCTTTCTTCTGTAGAACGAATAATCATCGGTAACATCATAATAGCGAGCGCTATACTTCCGGCAATTGCCGAATAGCTGTGCATGGGTTTTACTACCCAAACGTATACTATAATACCTATTACGATAGACGGAATTCCCTGTAATAAATCGGACAGGCTTCTGATTAACTTACTGAAAGCTGTTTTTTGATTCTCGGCAAGGTATATTCCGGTAAGTATTCCTACGGGTATGGCTATAATCATTGCCAACAGTAGAATAAGCAGGGTACCTGTCAATCCGTTTAATATACCTCCGGGAATGGGTTCGTCACTTATTTTAGCCAGCATGGCATCCATCGACGATGGCGATACTTCGGTAAATAAGCTTAGGTTGAATTGTTTGTATCCTTTTTTCAGTAATTCCCACAGGATGAGAAATAGTGGTATCATGGTGATTCCGCAAAAGGCACAAACAATGTAAAAGAATATTTTACTTTTAAATTGCCGGTATCGTGATGTCGAGAATATCGTTTTTTTCATTTATTGTTTTTTTTAGATGCAAAGCATTGCGTCTCTACGGGTTTACTTGTCAACTTGTTAACTCGTCTACTTATTAACTAACTTCAATATATACTTGGCTATAAAGTTAATGGTTGCGGTTATTAGGAATAATAATAATCCGATAGCCATCAACGAACTAAGCTTTAACCCGTCGGCTTCTCCAAACTGATTGGCTATAATACTTGCCATCGTATTGCCTGTGTCCGACAAATGGGTGGGTATATTGTTGGTGTTTCCGATAAGCATGGTTACAGCCATTGTTTCGCCTAAGGCTCTACCGAGTGCCAAAATGTATGCGGCAAAAATACCCGACATAGATACGGGTAAACTCACCGTTTTGATAACTTCCATTTTGGTTGCTCCCAAGCTGTATGCTGCCTCTTTCAGTTCGTTAGGAACCATCGATATAAATTCGGTACTGAGCGACGAGGCGTACGGTATAATCATTATAGCTAGCACTATGGCTGCCAGTAATACTCCGAATCCTTGTGCACTGAAACCCATATCGATAAGTATGGGGCGTAAAACATAAAATCCCCACAATCCGAAAACTATTGAGGGTATGCCTGCCAAAAGATCTACTATTGAACTAACTACGGTTGCTATTCGGGTTTGTTTAAAATATTCTCCGTTGAATAGTGCAATGGATAGCGAAAAGGGTATGCAAAAAAATAATGCCAGCAATGCCGTAATAAGTGTACCTGTAATGAAAGGTAATGCCCCAAAATTGTTATTGACAGAATCCCACTCGCTCGAACCTATAAATTTGAATAAGCCAAAGACCGACAAGGCACTGATGCTTTGTGTGACCAAAGCATAAATAACCCCTGCTGTCAAGACCAAGATGAGGCATGAAGCTATAAATAATATTGATTTGAAAATTTTGTCTTTCATTCCGACTTGTTAATGTCTTTTTAATATTGGGCGAATAATTATTCGCCCCTACATAACACAGGTTGGTATTTTATTTTGCAGCAGGTTGAGCTACTTCTATCGGTTTACCGTCGAATGTTATTGATTTTATGATCGTTGCAGTTTTTTCTAAGGCTTTGGCTGGTAGGGGAGCATAATGCGTTTTTACAGCAATCTCTTGTCCGTCTTTGCTTATTACGTAGTTGAATAATGCAACTAATGCTTTTGCCTGCACTTCGGTTTTCTTGTTATAGCTTTGCTCTTTGTAGGCAATAATCCAAGTAAAAGTACTGATGGGATATGCTTCGGGATTAGACGAATTGGTTATGATTTGTCTGGTATCATCCGGAAGATCTGCTTCTGCCGATGCCGAGATGCTTTTGTCGCTGGCGGCTATAAAGTTACCCGAACTGTTTTGAAGTGATGCCGAAGCAATATTCAAAGCCAGTGCATATTCCGAACCGATGTATCCGATTGAACCTTCTGTTCCCGAGATGATACCTGCTACTCCGGGATTGCCTTTTGCTGCAACTCCCACAGGAAATTTAAGGGACTTACCTGTGCCTATTTCGGTTTTCCAAGCTTCGTTGGTTTTTGACATATATTCGGAGAATACCGAAGTTGTACCACTACCGTCCGAACGATAAACGGCTGTAATGTCTTTATTCGGCAAGGTTAAATCAGTATTTATTGCTTTGATTTTAGGATCGTTCCAGTTGGTAATCTTTCCTCTGAAAATATCTGATATTATTTCCGAAGTTAGTTTTAAGTTCGTGATGCCTGGTAGGTTGTACGACAATACTACTGCTCCCAATGCGGTTGGAACGTGTATTACATCCGAACCCATTTCTTTGAGTTCGGCATCTGATAGAAATACGTCGGTTGCACCAAAATCTACCGTTTTATCTTTTAAACTGCGGATTCCTCCTCCACTTCCTATTGCTCCGTATGTAACATTGTTACCTGATGTTTCGCCAAATTTTTTAAATACGATGTTGTAAAATGGTGCGGGAAATGTTGCTCCTGCTCCCGATAGTTTTGCGGTTTCGCTTTTGTTTGAGTTACAAGCAGTCAAGGAGATAGCTGCTGCTAAAATCAATAGTAATTTTTTCATATCTTCGTTTTCTTTAATGTCTAAGACCTGTTTATTATTTATTTCTTTTAATTACTGCAATGTTACATGAGAATTGCAACAATGATGTCAAGTAAATGTTACGAAATGGTTAAGATATATCTTTATAAACAGATATAGGAGGGTTTTGTTTGTGAGAGGCTTGAAATTCAGAGGAGTAGAATCAGGCAAACGCATCAAATAGATTCGTTTTATTATCGAAGACTGTAGGGGCAGGGCAGAGCCCAGCCCCCACCTTCGTCAATATAACTGTATCATAAAATTCTTTGTATTACTTAACACAAAACTATAAAAAGAAAGCCAACTTTAAATTAAAGCTGGCTTTCTTTTTATGTAATAATGCTTTTATTTAAGCCTCGCTGTCATCAGCATCTTCATTTATGGGGGCAATTAATTTGTAACCCTTTCCATGAATATTGATGATTTCGATCTCGGGATCGGCTTTCAACAGTTTTCTAAGCTTGGTAATATACACATCCATACTTCTTGCATTGAAGTAGTTATCGTCTACCCAAATTTGTTTCAAAGCATGGTTGCGCTCCAAAATGTCATTAGCATGAGCACAAAGTAATCCTAATAGTTCCGATTCCTTTGTTGTCAATTTGGTGCTTTCGCCACTGATGGTAAGAATTTGCTTTTGAGTGTCAAAAACCATTTTTCCAAATTGATATACCTGACGATCTTTACCTTTTTTGCCTTTTACTCTTCTAAAAATAGCTTCAATACGAAGCACCAATTCTTCCATGCTGAAAGGCTTAGTAATATAATCATCCGCTCCGGCTTTAAAGCCATCCAGGATATCGTCTTTCATATTTTTGGCAGTCAAAAATATAATTGGAATATCGGGGTTAATAGCTCTAATTTCTTTTACTAATGTAATTCCGTCTTTTTTTGGCATCATTACATCCAAAACACATAAATCGTATTTTTCTTTCACGAAACCTTTATACCCGGCTTCTCCATCCGGATACAAGTCTGTGTCGAATCCTTTAGCTTGGAGATACTCTCTGAGTAGCATCCCTAAATTTTCGTCATCTTCACATAAAAATAATTTCAACTTCTCATCCATAATATCTCTACTTTATATTGAATAAACTAATAATAAATTTGGTTCCTTGTCCTAATTCGCTATCTACCTTGATAGTTCCTTTATGGTCCTCTACTATCTTCTTTACATAGGCGAGCCCCAATCCAAAACCTTTCACATCGTGCAGGTTTCCGGTAGATACTCTAAAGAATCGTTCGAAGATTTTTCTTGTATCTTCTTTTTTGATACCTATTCCATTATCTTCAACACTTATACATATCTTATTGTTTTGGTTCCATGTCCTTATCATCAATTCTAAGGTCACATCCTCCCGCCTATACTTCAACGCATTGTCGAGCAAATTAAACAAAACATTTGTAAAGTGCATCTCATCGGCATTAATTAATGTATCGTGTGCTTCGAGATCTATATCTATTGTGCCTCCAAATTTTTCTACTTTCAGCTGAAAAGTATTGGCTACATTTACAATTACATCATTTGCATCGAGTTCTTTAAACTTCAATGTTGCTTTTTGTTTCTCGAAAAGTGACATCTGCAACACTTTTTCGACCTGAAAGCTAAGACGTTTTGTCTCATCATTTATAACACTCGAAATGTGCTTAAATATTTCGGGCGACTTCATGATACCCGGATCTTTGAGCATTTGAGCGGCTAAAGAGATGGTCGACACAGGAGTTTTGAGCTCGTGAGTCATGTTATTCATAAAGTCATTTTTCATTTCCGACAAACGTTTTTGTCTAAATATCAAATAGATGGCTATTATAAAGGTGATCAAAAGGATCAGAGTAAACACAAAAGCCGGCACGATAAACGAAATTTCGTCGCTGAAAAGGTAGTCTTTTTTTGTGGGAAAAGACACTCTTAGGTAATTTAACTTATCAATAGGGTCGTTCGGATATAAAACTTGAGTGTACAAAGCTGTTTTATCGGACTCTTCGTAATTCTCCTGTCTATAAACAGGGGAATCATTTTTATCGACTATCTCGAACCGAAAAGGCAGATTTATACCATTAGATTGAAACTCATTTTTTATATTCTCATTTAATGTTTTATAGTTAATTTTTTCACTCAAAGGAACATTACTTGATGTCTGAATTATGTTATAGATAACATTATCTAACAATTGCCGTTGATAATTGTACCGTTGTTTATACAACTCTTGTATATTAAACGATGCCTGTGCCAGGGCATTTGATCCTCCGCGTGTACCACTTGGATTTTGGGAAGATTTAATACTGGTAGTCTGAGAAATATTATACTCCATATTCAGAATAGGGTCTCCCATAGGGTCGGTTACCTGAATTTGTTGAGTATGGGTTATGGTTTTTTCTCCAACCAAAGGATCTTTATAGCCTTTTTCGTTCTGAAAATCTATAATTTCTTGATCCAAATATTTTTTGGTTTGACTCACTTCTAAGTCTTTTGATACTTGATACAAGCTTCTGCTTACAGCTTCTCCAAACTGATCGTTTCTCATTTGGAGGGAGATACGGAAATAACTAATCTGCAAGTATAGTAGACCAAAAAAGGTGAAAGCCATCACCCCCGCAAGTAACCATATTGTTGATTTTTTCATTTTATTTTAATTTCCGTATATGTTATAAACCCTCAAGAATCAAGTATCTATGATACTCTAAACAAAGATAGGCTATTTTTGTTTAACATTTTGCCTCGAAAAACGAAGATTTATTTATTTTTATTTTATTAAAAATATTAGACAAAAATAAATAGAATTTATCTATAAATCTATAAATAGTGACAAAAATCTATTGTTATAAAACACAGCTATTTATACTATTGGTCGGTGAGGGTAAATCGCAAACTCAGCCCAAAATTGGTATTGGATGTGGGATATGCTGTTGAAGATATTAATGGCGAATTTACCACCCTGTCGAAAAAAGCTCGCAGCAACAAGGCTCTACTTAAAGTATATTCAGCCGATAATTTCAGGGTTAAGATACTGGTTCCACTGGTTGCTTCGGTAAATCTCTCGTCGATACGGCGAATCAACGATTGTGTGGTGCGTCTCGAAATATCGGCAGTTACATTCAGGTCGTTATTAAATGCACTACCTTTTTTTACAGGAAGCCCTATCAACCTGTTAAACTCATTGATTCTATAACCTCCACCCAATACAAAATCTTTTTGGGAGGTTTCCACAATTTGAAAGGAGGTTATACTCAAATTCAACATACGTGAGTAATTGTAACGTGCCTTCAACGTGAGGTTATTAAGCATGGTTCCCTCTGCTCCTATCAACGGGTTGAACTGCTCTATAAGGTTAACCGACGATATATCGTATGCCGAACTGGGCAGAGGTGTATTATCTAAACTCTTGATAAATCCCATATTATTGCCTGCATCAACCCATGTGAGGAACGACGTATACGAGCCTACACTATACTGGGCTGTATAAGCATGCGATAGGATGAAACTCTTGAACTTGTCTTTAAACCAAGGTAAGGTGGTTAACCCATCGTAATTGATTCTCCAATTGGGCAACATCGACATCAACGCCGGAAACGCCGTTAAAGCTATGTTATTGGCATCCTTACCTGTATATGCGGCAAGAAAAGCAGGTATCAATACATCGGGCGAATTGGGGTTGATGGCACTGGTTTTAGGGTCAAAAGAATCACCGCTACCATGTCCCGTTCCAGGTATAAATCCTACATTAGGGTACTTTACTCCTGTATATTTCTTCGTTAAGCGATCGACCAAAACATCTCTGTTTTCCAAGAATTTATTGAACGATGCTGATGCGTAATTATTGCCGACATTGCTGTTCTCGAAACTAGATGCAAGGGCAATGGTAGACATACTGAAACTTCCTCCGTATAGCTTTTGTAAATTTGCCCGACTACCGAATTGAAATGTAGTCCGGTTATTTTGCTCATGTAAACCATTCAGCCGTATTTTCAATCCTCGTATAGGTTCTATTTGGGCTTCGAAATCAAATTTCTGAATGTCATTTACTACCGCCGGACTTATACTCATATCGTTGAGTACCAGCCAATCGTTACGCAGCGATTTGTTTATAAACTCTTCGCCTCCGTCAAGCCCAAAAGCAAATCCTACTCCCGGAACCATACCATATCCGGTGTTTTGTTGCCCAAAAACGTCTCCCACACCGGGACGGAAACCTCCGATAGCCGTTTCGTCACGAGTAGAGTAGTTTAATGATATAGTCCTCACCGACATCAATCCTCGGGCGGCATATTCACCTACTTTATACAAGGTTGATTCTTCGGAACTGCCCCCTTTTTCTACAATATTAATTTTGATGTGTGCTGTATCTTTGGTACTAATACGTATGTTATTAGCGTCGATACGCTTATACTTCAGTTTAAATGTCTTAGAGCCTCGCTTTGCTGTAACCTCAATATTTTTGGAATTCATTCCGTGAAACAGGGTAGTAGCCGAATCGGTATTCAAGACTACTTCTTGCTCGAAACGTTTTTTCTTGGGTTCGGATGGGCGACGTTCTCGCGGTGCAGCAGCTTGACGCCGGCGATTCATATCAAATTTTTCATTTACTTTTCTCAAATACGAAGACTTGTTGTACAAAGATGTCAAGTCTATTCTGTTGTTGAGAGTGAGGGTCATATTGTTTGTTATCGTATTCCCTATTTCGGTAGTAGAATCTATAACGGCTCCTCTATCCCACGTGTATCCACTGTCGTAATTGGCTGACGAGCTGATCCAATCTAAAAATGGAATATTATTGAGAGGCAACACATATGTCACTTTGGCGGTTTGCCTGTATCCTAAGGGATTTCCCAAACTGCGTATACCACGCATCACATCGTCCTTCCAGCTATCGTATTCATCTCTATTGATTGGTTTATTTACCTGCAAATAGGGTTCTTGTACTTCGGCTCTAGTACCTGTTTGCACGCTTATTTTTAAGTTATGCAGCAGATCCCAGTTCATGCTGAAATCTCGATCCCAATAGAAATTTCGACTTCCGGTGAGGAATAAACTAGCATTGGTACTACCGCCACTTCCCAAAGTATAACCTTCGAGATCGCGTATGAGTGTTTCGGTATATAAACCGGTCATGTACGAATTGAACGAAATATTATTGGGTAAATAACCTATTGCCAGCGATTTGGGATATTTTGCCAACGGAGCTTTGCTCTTCATATCCTTAAAAGGAGCCCATGGTTTGAGTGTAGGAGAATATGTGTAATTGACGCTCGCTTTGTAGTTGTTGGTTTGGTCGGAAACCGTTGTAGGGTTTTTCAATTCAGTTTGACTATAGGCATATCCAAAAGTAAAATTTGCAGGGTCATAGGGCATCGGTGTCTTACTCTGTATATTGACTTTCATATTGGTCAAACTCAAATTCTTGGTCGTAGTTTGATCTTGTGCCAAACTCCTTATCGAATCTTTTTCGGCTTTTGTTTCTACAACACTCAATGCCTCCTTTAGGGTTACATCCTGATCTAAGGGATCGTATTTAGGGGTAGTGGTTTGGTTGGAGTAAGAATAATAAAGTGGTACCGATACTTTTGCTTTTTCGGGCAAGAAGCGTCCCAGATCTACAGTGGTTGCGATATTGTACGAATAAAAGTCATCCAATCGGCGTTCTATCAAATTTTGGTCGATAGAACCAAATCCTGCGGTTTCTTTGCGCCCCGAAAACGAAACTGTTCCAACATCCGACAATGCAATATTGAGGTTACCTTGTGCAGCCCACCCGTTTTCGTCATCATAATCGGTCATTCTCAACTCATTTACCCATACTTCGGCAGACTTAACGGTACGCGAATTGTTGCGGATACCTATCATCACTACATTGATTTCGGAGAGGCTGGGATTACCAATAACACTAATCTTATTGCCTGCTTTATAGGGATCGTAATCCGAATATACTTTGGTATAGGAAACCGTCGATCCGGCTTGTCGTTTTTCCTTGTTTCTTTTCAGTTTCAAATCCTTTAGAATCTCCAAAGGAAAGTCGAACATATTGTTGGAGGGCCATACTATTTCTTGGTCGGCAGAGTTTTTTGTATTATACTGTCCGGCAGGTGTTATCTGCAAAGGAATTTCGTACTCATAATAGTTGCTGTTGTAATCCGAACCCAATCGCAGGAAAGCAGTAACTTCTCCGGTGGAAACATCGGGTCCGCCAACCAATTCTTCGGCATGGGTAAACATTTGCAAGCGTTTGTAACGGCGCAGGTCGTAGTGAATTGGTTTAAATACCGCCCGAGCATCTTGTGGATCTAATTGTACGACTTGCAGTGACAACGATTGCTCGTTCTCTTGTCTTACTTGAGCCTGATTAGGATCGGGAATACGTGTAATACCGGGAGGTGTTACATAGCTGACCGGTTTTCTTTCGCTGTTTTCTTCGATATTTACAGCCGAAATATTGAGCGATCCGGTTCCTCTGTTGAGACCATCTTCCAAGGTTTGTGTATACACCCTCCAATCGCCTCTTACCAGGTCTAATGTACCAAATCTCAAGTAGGTAGCTTGCTTGAAATCGGTAAGAAACATACGCATAAAACGTATGGATGTAAAATCTTTTATGTTGCCTATTGTTTCCTTTTGAGAGGTATGAATAGGTATTTTAAATTGATACCATGTAATATTTGTCGACTGTCCGTTTCTAAGCTCAACCGGCACGGTTTGCATATCGGTAATATAGCCGCCAATTTTCATATCGGCTGGACGTAATGACACCTTGTACTGAAAATACCGTTCGGTTTCGCTCATGGTATTATCCGTGTCCAAATCTTCGACATCAGGATTGGCTGAGGCTGCCGACGAAAAACTGTCTGATGAATCTCCCGAAGCCGAGTTACCCTCGGTTCCGTTAAAATATTTGTATCGGTCTAAAATACTTTTTCCCTCTCTATCGTAATCGGCTCCGCGGTAATGGTGAAATTTGTCTCCCGATAAGTCGTTTAATGGAGAAAATGGATCTTGTAACATTTGAGCTTCGGTAGTAGCCGACAATTTTGCTCTGAAAGCTGTCAGGTAATTGGCATAGGTTGGGAATTGCGCCTCTTCGGCTTTGCTCAATCCATTCAAGCCCACATCCTGTATAGCTATGGAAGCTGCTCCCTGCGAAATATCAAAAGCATATACGGTAGACTGACGATTGGGTACTTTACCCCAAACATTCTTGGTGAAGGCTGTGGTATCGCCATTCAAAGGTAATCCGTTTTCGTAGAATTTTTTTCCGTCTTTTAAAACGTCTTCCGAAACATCACCCAAGTCAAAATACAAGTCTCCACCATCGTTTTTTACGGCATCTCTGTCGTTATACACAAAAGGATCCATCAACCAAAATTGTATATACTCTATATTGGTACTTTCAAAATCGCGGTTATCTATTTTACGGGTAATACCTCCCCATCTTTTTTCGGGATTCAGCAGCTTGCCTTCGGGGCTTATATTGGTTGCATCTAAGTTATACATCCCCCTCTCGTCGGGGTAATAAGTTAAGTTGAAAGTCGAAATCAAAGCCGGTTCATTTGCCAAGATATCGCGGTTGGGATAAATTTCGCGTTGCTGAACCTCCCTTACTCGGTGATCCGACAGATCATCAACGGTTATATTGCCGGGTTTTAACGACGAATTTTTACGTGTAAACAAATTGTCTATCGTATACCATGCCAAATGTGCCCTATTATTGCCATACTCAATACTATCAGTCTTATGAGATTCGGGAAACATAGAGGGTGTAGAAGCCAATTTCCACGCATAGGGGTTGTTTAATGATATGGAAGATTTAGCAGACTCAAAATCATCGAGATACGAATATCCGTCTAAATACCTGTTCTTGTAATGTCCGCCAATCATGTGTGCAAATTCGGCATTCAGCGATATCTGCGAAGGGGCGGTTGCCGTAAGAAAGGGGAGCTTATCAACCAAATTGGTCAACCATTGAGACTGTGCACGGTACGATGTATTCAAGCCCCAAAGGGTATTGCTTATTGCTTCTTCGCCTATGCCCGTTTTCATGGTCAACGGCTGTTCTGACATGTGCATAATTGTACCGCCAACGGTAAAGTCTTTGGTGAATTCGTAACTGAGGTTCATCCCCACAAGGGTCTTTCGCTGCTGACTGTATAACGATTGATTCTCTAAAGTTACATTAATGGGAGTACCGGCATCGATAAGCGATTGATTGAGGATAGTAACCGTTCCGCCGGCATAATCGACCGTATAATCGGCATTTTCGACCAAAGCAATTCCATTTGCCGTAACCACCACCGACCCCCGTGCCACATTCATGGCATTGAGGCTAATAACCGAACTTGATGACGACGCTCGGTAGGAACCGCTTATTCTGAACTTGTTTCGGTCGGTAATTTGCTCCGCAACAAATTGTGTAGAATCGTATAATTGTTGGTATACAAATTTATCGGCAATGGCATCGTCATTTATCTTTTTGCGGAGGTATTTTCCAAATGGTTCTACGGCGGGGAATATAATCCGTCCTGTTTCGGGGATAACTGTAAAACCGCTCAAAAAGTCAAACATACCATCCGGACGTTGATTACCTTGTGCATCCAAGCGGTCGAGGTTCATTACCCTCAACAACATTTCGTTTTTGATAGCTCCGGCAGGTAAATAGTTGATATATGTTCCTGTGGTATCACTTAGGTAAGTAATATTGAGGCGGAATTTGTCTTTCTGTATTTGCCTGTCAGGCAGACGGTAGACGTTTTTCATCATCAAGTCCCACGAATAAGAATTGGGCGATAATGATACGGGTTTTATCAATTTCACAAACAAAGCTCCCGATTTGGTTGCCTGATCTACCTTATTGGGTATTTCACTGGCAAACTCCCCTACCTTATACGCCTGCCCGTTCATGGTATATTCGAAAGCTACCGCCAGTACTTCGTCATCCGCCAAGGCTGATTTAAGTGAAACAAATCCCAATTGAGTGTTCAAAGTGTACTCGTTAGCATCCAGCAGGCGAGAGCTTTCGAGCTTTTCGTAATCCTGCCCGCTCACCAACCCTGCTGTGGTAAATACTGTGGTAACATTACCAATATCTCGAACCGCTGAATAGTTTTTATTTACCTCGCTATACAGGTTATTGGCTCCATTATCGGGGTTGTCTACACCCGGTATATCTGCCCATTTACCATTTTTATTTTTTATACTGTCGGGTTCTCCAATATCGGCAAATGCAACTATGTTACGGGGTTTGTCGAAGTTGCCCCGTTTGTTTGTCACCCACAATTCTGCTCGTGTAATCAAAATAGGTGATTGTACAAAGGGAAGCTTGCTCATGCCCCTCTCGAACTTATCCCTGAAATATTGCATCAAGAAAAAGTGCTGATTTTCGTCGTATTTGGCTGCATCGAACTGAAAGTTGGTAGTTTGTACGCCTCCTTTTGAGCCAACCGATTGTGTTTGCGATTCTTGGATAGAAATTACGGAATTTACCCTCAACTTACCAAATTGCAAATCGGATCTGATTCCAAATAACGAAGCTCCTCCACTGATGAGCGAGTTAGTGGTATTTAGCGACACGTTTCCTGCACCCAAGTATTTGATAATCTCGTCCTCTTTACCCTCGTAAGCCAGCTTCACTCTTTTGGTATCAAAATCGAAGGTGGCTTGGGTATCATAATTTAAGCCAAAGTTGACTTTTTCGCCTACGGAGGCATCGACATTCATCTGTATTTTTTGCTGAAAATCGAACATCGTACGGCTGCGGTTTCGCTGCGAAATGGTAGGATTAGCGGTCGAAGTATGTTTTATACCTGCCGATACTTCGGTATACCCTTGCGTCTTGAGCCGTACGCCTCCCGGTCCGAAAATACGATCCAACGACCCCAGGTTTACTTTAATATCTTTGAGTGAAAATTCTTCTTTCTTATCTTTCATGCCGTATGCGATGGCATTTTTCTCCCTAAAGTACTCCGACATCGATTCCTTTAGCGAATAATCCATATACTGTTGAGGATTCAATGTAAAGGGTGTGACCCATTCGCCCTCATCTATCTTTGTGCGAAACAGGTAGATATTGTTCTTTACATCATATTCTACCTCTGTTTTTACGTTCGACGGATCTTTGAGGTCAACAGGTGTCTTTTGTATCAGGTCTTCGTAATTTGTAATTTGAGTTTTGCGTACCGGATAAATAGTTCCTGTATCTTGAGGCAAAGCCTGTTCTATAGTGACTTCGGGAATGACAGGGTCTATCCGTCCGGTGGTTACGGAGAATAAACTTATACCACAGATAAATAGTGATAAGAGGATGAGATATTTAAAATTCTTTTTCGACAAACAAATTATATTAAATATTTAAGAAGCCCGAGCCCCTCCCGACCTCACCCTAGCCCTCTTCAAAGGAGAGGGAGTTGCAGAGAGGGCACTACTCCTCCTCTTTGGGGAGGCTGGGTGGGGTGTTACAATAGTTTCAACGCCGCTTTTATTACCTGCTCTATTGTGCTGTCGGGCTTATCTTTGAGTAGTTTCGACACCACTTTTTGAGACGGAGCCTGATTAAAGCCAAGCATTACCAAGGCAGCTATGGCTTCGTTGGCAATTTGGCTGTTTATCGAAATTTCGTTTTTTTCGACATTGCCCGATACTTTTATTTTGTCTTTCAGATCAACAATTACACGTTGTGCAGTTTTCAATCCGATACCTTTTACCATTTTCAGCATATCGGCATTACCCGACGATATTACAACCTCTAATTCGCCCGGACTCATCGACGAGAGAATCATACGGGCAGTACTCGCCCCTATGCCCGAAACACTGATGAGGTGTAAAAACAATTCCCTCTCTTGCTTGTTTATAAAACCAAATAATTGATGGGCATCCTCGCGAATTGCCTCATAAATAAACAATTTTGCATTCGATTGGTTCTCCAATGCCGAGTAGGTATTCAACGATATGCTAATAAAATAGCCAATTCCATTGACATCTAAAGTTGCCGATGCCGGAGTAAGTTCGGCTATATTTCCTTTTATATAATCAATCATAATGTACGTGCTGCAATTTGAAGGATTAATCGGTCGACTTTTTTCTTTTGGTCGCTACTATTCCTACGATATGCAAAAGTAACTTTATTATTGTTTATTTTCAAGTATATTGTCAGTTAATACAAACATTAATTTGCACTTACGAATAAAAAAGGAGAACTTTGTTTACAAATTGAATATTCGTTAACTAAAGATAGACTAATTCGAGAATACACACTTATGAAAAAAACTATTATTTTAATTTTATTTACAGCAATTATGACATCTACTATTCATTCTCAGAATCCGTTTTTTTCTGCATATAAAACACCTCATGGTACGCCTCCTTTTGACAAAATCAAAAACGAACACTATGAGCCTGCTTTCGACAAAGGGATACAGGAACAAGATGCAGAGATAGAGCAGATTGTAAACAACAGCAATCTTCCTACATTTGCAAACACCATTGAGGCTTATGAGAAATCGGGCGAGTTGTTATCGAATGTAAGTTCGGTATTTTTCAACTTGCTAAGTTCGGAAAACAACGACAAAATGATGCAAATTTCGCAAATATTATCACCCAAATTATCGGAACATAGCAACAATATTAACTTAAACGAAAAGCTTTTTGCGCGTGTGAAAGCAATATATGACAAACGTAAAGATTTGGGCTTAACTCCCGAACAAATACGTTTGACTGAAAAAATCTATGAGGGATTCGAAAATAACGGGGTCACTCTTTCGGCAAAAGACAAAGAAACATACCGGGCTTTATCGACCGAACTAAGTAAGGCGACTTTAGATTTTGGACAAAATGCCTTGAAAGAAAGCAACAAATACGAAATGTTACTCACCGATGAGGCTGACCTCCAAGGGTTGCCGCAAAGTGTGCGCGATGCTGCAAAAGCCAAAGCCAAGCAAAAGAATAAGGAGGGCTGGATGTTCGACCTTTCGGCTCCCAGCTATGTTGCTTTTATGAAATACTCTGATCGTCGCGATCTGCGTGAGAAGCTATATTTTGCTTACACCACTAAATGTGTTGCGGGTGGCGAGTTTGATAATCAAGAGAATGTACGCAAAATAGCAAATATTCGTTTACAGATAGCTCAACTTTTGGGTTATTCCGATTATGCAACTTTTACGTTGAGAAATAAAATGGCTAAAAACGAAAAAGGCGTATTCCACCTTTTAGACAATCTTTATACAGCTTTTGCCGAAAAAGCCAAAGAAGATGTTGCCGACGTACAGAACTATGCTTCTAAAGTAGAGGGCAAAACCATTGCTCTTCAACCTTGGGACTGGGCATATTATTCCGAAAAACTGCAAACAAAAAAATACGATCTCAACGACGAGATGGTGCGCCCGTACTTCGAACTGGAGAATGTAAAGAAAGGTGTCTTTGGATTGGCTACCGATCTATATGGTGTAACTTTCAAGAAAAATACAGACATACCTGTATACAATCCCGAAGTAGAGGCGTTTGAAGTATATGATGCCAAAGGAAATTATATTGCCGTATTATATACCGACTTTCATCCTCGCGAAAGCAAGCGTCAAGGTGCTTGGATGACCGAATATAAAGGTCAATATAAGCGTGATGGTGTGGATTCTCGCCCACATGTATCGTTGGTGATGAATTTTACCCGTGCAACAGAAACCGACCCTGCTTTATTGACTTTCGACGAGGTAGAAACTTTCCTACATGAGTTTGGACACGGCTTGCATGGCATGCTTACCGAATGTAATTACGAAACTCTATCGGGAACAAATGTTGCTCGCGATTTTGTAGAGCTTCCTTCGCAAGTAATGGAAAACTGGTTGACCGAAAAAGAGTACCTCGATCGGTTTGCGGTACATTACAAGACGGGTAAGCCTATTCCTGCCGAATTGGTGAAAAAGTTGATAGATGCTTCTAACTTCAATGCAGGATATATGTGTTATCGTCAGTTATCGTTCGGATACTTGGATATGGCTTGGCATACTTTAAAGACTCCGTATGAGGGTGATGTAAAGGATTTCGAGAAAAATGCAATGATAAAAACTGCGCTTCTTCCTGTTGCCGACGGCACTAATATGTCGACCTCATTCGGGCATATTTTTTCGGGAGGTTATGCTGCCGGGTATTATAGCTACAAATGGTCGGAGGTATTGGATGCCGATGCTTTTGCCGCTTTCAAAGAGAACGGTATATTTAATAAGGAGACAGCAGAATCTTTCAGAAAGAATGTTCTCGAAAAAGGTAATACCGAAGATCCGATGGAATTGTATGTGAAGTTCAGAGGTCACGAACCTACCATAGATGCCTTATTGGAAAGAAGCGGGGTGAAAAAGAAAGCAACTCCGTCGAAAGGTGTTGCAAAGGATGTAGATACCAAGAGGAACAAGTAACGTAAGCTCTACCCGACTTCCTCAAATATGAGGGTGTCCGAAAAATAATAATCAAAATAGCGAGATGTAGGGGCGTATAATTATACGCCCGACAAATATAGGGCGAAAGATTTTTCGCCCCTACATACGCATTTCCTGAAATTTAAACAGTTACTGAATTAAATTGACAAAGTATTTATTCTATTAGGATGAATGAATTAATTGTCATTCATCATGTTTTTGATCTCTTCTTCATGCTTTGATGTTTCGTCTCTCATCGTTGCCAATATTTTTCTAAATTCGTTGAATTTATCTGTGTGTAATTTAAGCATGGCTTTATGTTTTTTACTATCCCTTCGAGAAATAATTACAAAAAATAGTGTTGTAAGAAAAGCAACTACTAAAATAATGATTAGAAAAAACAGCTTTACTTCGTTTTTACGATTTTCTCGGGCTTGTTGACTCATATGAAATCTTTTGTCTGCTGCTAATAAAGATGCTGCATTTATTTCATTCTCGATCTGGTTTTGAGTCGCTTTCTCCAAATCGCCATATTCAAACGCCTGTTTATAGTCGCCCAATTGTTGAGAATAATCGGCTAATGCGGCATATATTTCTTTGACTGTATATTTATTGGTTACTTCGGGCAGGCTGGCTATTAGTAAATCGGCATATTGTTTACCTGATTTTAGGTTGTGTTGTTTGTTGTATATTCTTAATAAATAGAGATTTATTTGTCTTGTCTCCGGTATGTTAGTAGTAGCCATTGCTAAGGCAGATTGAAAGTAATCAATTGCTTTATCGTTCTTTTCCATACCATAACTTACTACTCCTAGATTTTTTAAAGATGAAAATTGATACTCCTCGTTTTTAGTTTTTTTAGATAATGACAAACACATATCAAAATATATTGATGCACTATCTAACTGATTAAAGGCTTCATATGTTGAACCAAGATACGTAAACGTGGTTAATTTTTCACGAGTTGCATTTCCAACTTTATCATAATAAGGCAAGGCTTTTTGATAATTGACAATTGCACTATCGTACAAATCTTTTTCAAAATAAATATAACCTATGTTGTTAAAACTGTTACCTGTTAACAGCCTATTATCTATTTTCTGCCCATAATAAGCCGCATTCATAAAAGATTCTAGTGATAGGGCTAAATTTTTATTCAAATAGTATACCCATGCAGCGTAATAACTAGAAAGAGCTGATTTTTTAGTATCATCTTTATCTTTAAAATAGTTTTGAGCTTCATAAATGAAAGTATCTGAAGCTATATCTTTTATCTAAGTACATGACAAAAAATACAATTCTGTAATAATCAATACATTAGTGGTAAAATATTAGGAAAAGACCTTGATTTTTAGTATCTTGTAAAGAAAACTTCGCGGTTTTTTGATTACGATATGCAAACCAAGG